>JBEGRA010000343.1:0-2743 GCA_041180705.1 Pseudomonadota bacterium
TACGGGTCGAAGTGGTAGCAGTGACCACAGCCGTACCAGAAGACTTCGACGACTTCGACCTTGTCCGCGGCGCTGTCCGTGGGCTGGGAAGGCACGAGCTGGTTGTAGTTGCGGCCGAGCACCCAGCGGCTGGAGCTGACGCCGGCGGCCGGCGGCGTGGTTTCCGCGATGGCGGCCGCCACCGGGCTGAGCGCGTCCACGGCGGAGGCACCGCTTTCCACGGCCTCGCCGCCCGGCTGCACGGCCGAAGTGGCAGTGCCAGCAGCGGCAGGCGGGGCAGCCGGAGCCGCAGGCGCTTCCACGCCGGCCGGAGCCGCAGGCACGCTGCCTTGCTGGTTGGCCGAACCGCCACAGGCGGCCAGCAGGGAAAGAGCGAACAGCGGCAGCAGACGGCTCAGGCGCATGGCAGGGGCTCCGTTGGCCAGAAAAAAGAGACTCAGCGCAGACCCTGGACGTACGCCGCCAGAGCCTTCATGTCGTCGTCGGACAGCTTGCCGGCGATTTCGTTCATGATGGCAGCGCCGGCGGGCACCTGGACCGGCGAACCGGCGGCGGGGGCGCCGTAGCGCGTGCCACCGGCGTAGCCCTTCAGCTGGTTGTAGACGTACACCGAATGCTGGGCGCGCAGCGACGGGTACAGCGCAGGACCATTGCCGCGACCGGCCGGACCGTGGCAGCCCATGCACGAGGGGATGCCCTTGCTGGCGTCGCCGGCACGGTAGATCTGCTGGCCGCGGGCCACCAGCGCCGCGTCCGCTTCACCACCGGTGAGCGTCTGCGAGTTGAAGTAGGCGGCGAGGTCCGCCATGTCCTGCTCGGACAGCGCAGCTGCCTGCCCCATCATGATGGGGTTCAGACGCACGCCGGCCTTGAAGGCCGTCAGCTGTTCGGCGATGTACTGCTTGTGCTGCGCCGCGAGGTTGGGCCATTCCGGGTTGACGCTGTTGCCGTTGGCGCCATGGCAGGCGGCACAGACGGCCGACTTGGCGGCACCCGCCTCGGCAGTGCCGGCCGGGCCGGCGGCAGCGGGGGCGGAAAGCAGGGCGGCAGCCACGGCCACCGGAACGAGCGCGAACCAATTCTTCATCGACGGACTCCCAAGGGGCGGTCAGCAGGCTACGCGCAGGGCACAGGAGTACACTGCGCGCGTCAAAGTCGTGAAGTTTAACACCATGTCCGCGTTTCCCAATGTCCGGTTCATCAAGAGCGCCAACGCCCCGGACCAGTTCGTCCCGGAAACGGGGGGCGAGGTCGCCATTGCCGGCCGCTCGAACAGTGGCAAGTCCAGCGCCATCAATCTCATCACGCAGCGCCACGGCCTGGCCCGTACCAGCAAGTCGCCTGGGCAGACGCAACTCGTGAATTTCTTTGAACTCGAAGCCAACCGCCGCCTCGTCGACCTGCCCGGCTATGGCTTCGCCAAAGTGCCCCGCGAGATGCAAGACCACTGGGGGCGACTGCTCAGCCAGTACTTTGCCGAACGCGAAAGCTTGAAGGGCCTGTTCATCGTCATGGACATCCGCCGCCCGCTGGGCGAGAAGGACGTGCAGATGATGGAGTTGGTTGCCGCACGCGGCCTGCCAGTGCACCTGCTGCTGACGAAATGCGACAAGGTGAGCCGGAACGAGGCACTGCCTACACTGCGCCGCATTCGCACGGAAACGGCCGGGCGCGCCACGGCACAGTTGTTCTCGGCACTGAGCAAGGAAGGCGTGGACGAAGCGCGCAAGGTGCTGCGCACCATGTTCACGGCGCCGGTGGAACGGAACGCGGAAAAGAAAATGCCCGGCGGGGACACCGCCGGGCCAACAAGCGACGGTCGGGGGATAGGCTGACCGGCGCGCCCCGCACAGGGAGAGCGCGGGGGAAGCCTTGCGGCTTCTGCAGGTTCAGAGCGCGGTTTTGCGGGAAAGTTCCGGTTCCATCGACATTTTTTTCGCCTATCCTTGGAACCCAACGGTTCCCCGAATACGGCACTGCCATTGCAGGCCACGGCCAGAGGTTTGCCCGCCATGAAACTCGTCACTGCTCTCATCAAGCCCTTCAAGCTGGACGACGTCCGCGAGACCCTCGCCGAACTCGGCATCCAGGGCATCACGGTCACGGAAGTGAAGGGTTTCGGGCGCCAGAAGGGCCATACGGAACTCTACCGCGGCGCCGAGTACGTCGTGGACTTCCTGCCCAAGGTGAAAGTGGAAATCGCGGTGGAAGCCAGCCGCGTCGACGCCGTCATCGAGGCCATCGTGAAAGCGGCCCGGACGGGAAAAATCGGCGACGGCAAGATTTTTGTCAGCGACCTTTCCGGCGTCGTGCGCATCCGCACCGGCGAGACCGACGAGCAGGCGCTCTAGGCCATGGCCGCCCATCGCCGCGCCGCCGGGTACCTCGCGGTCGCCATGTTGTTCGGCGGCGCCGTGCTTCCTGCCACGCCTGTCATGGCGAACACCATTTACGAATGGACCCTGAACGGCCAGAAGTATGCCTCCGACCGGCCGCCACCGCCGGGCGCCAAACTCATCCGCGTTCAGCAGGACCGCACGCAAACCGCTCGCCCCTCGGCTCCGCAGCCCCAGAACACCAACGTCGCCGCTCCGGCCTCGGCAACGCCCGCTGATGCCGCCACGGCACGGCAGGTCCAGCCGGATCTCGCGAAGGTGCACACGGGCCGTTGCGCCGAACCACGCGAGCGCTACGCCACGGATCTTCAGGGGCAGCGCTGGTTCAAGCCTGGCCCGAACAACGA
>JBEGRA010000344.1:0-3291 GCA_041180705.1 Pseudomonadota bacterium
GTCTTCGTCGTACTGGCGGAAGGCCGTGATGGCAGTGAGATCGAAGCCCGAGTACTTGTGGTCGATCTGGACCGAAAGACCCTTCGACTCGGTCGTGGTGAACACCGGGTTGTCGATGGCGATCTTGCCGGCGAACGGGTCCGGCTCGAGTACGGTGGCGCCGAGGAAGGTGATGGCGGCACGCGGGCCGGCAGCGTAGAACGAGAACGGCGCCGCGCAGCACTCTTCGCTGATCTTCGCGAAGTCCGCGATGAAGCGGATGGTGGTGTCTTCCGACACCTTCGAGAGCAGCTGGCCGCGCATCGAGTAGCGGTCGCGGTCGTTCAGGTCGCGGCCGTCACGGACGTTCGTGACGATGCCGTTGCGCTGGTTCCAGTTGCCGTCGAGGCGATAGGCCAGCGTTTCGCTGATGGGGCCCGTGACCGTGCCACGCACGATCTTCGAGCTGAGGTTGCCGGCGGTCACTTCCGCAGCACCGTTGAAGTCGAAATCGGGGGCCTTGGTGACGAAGCTCACCACGCCGGCCGGCGTGTTGCGGCCGAACAGCGTGGCCTGCGGGCCACGCAGTACTTCGACGCGATCCAGCGACATGAAGTCGTTGATGGCCGCACCCTGGCGGGCGAAGTACACGCCGTCGACGAAGATGCCGACGGAGGCTTCGAGGCCCGGGTTGAAGGTGCTGGTGCCGAGGCTGCGGATCGAGAACGTCGTGTTGCTCGAGGAGGCGGCAGTGCCGACCGTCAGCGAGGGAACCAACTGCTGGAGGTCCTTCGCGTCGCGGATCTGGTTGTTCTCGATGGTGTCACCGGAAACGGCCGTGACAGCCACCGGCACGTCCTGCAGGGTGCTGACGCGCTTCTGGGCGGTGATGATGACTTCTTCGAGACCGCCTTCGGTCTGGGCGCTGGCAGCGCCGGCGGCAAGCACCGCGGCAACGAAGAAACCAACCTTGGACATGGATTTCATGAGTCCCCCTCGATTTATTGACTTCCGTGGGGGCCCGACCGCAACGGCCAAACACCCCGTTGCCCTGAGTCTACACCGGGAAATAGTGCCCCGCGCTAGCGGTATTTGCCATGTTGCGCTCGCGCGACGGCACCAACTCGGTGCAGGCCATTCTGCCCGGCGCACCAAAACAGTTCATGCCCGAAGTTTTTGGCGACGCAAAAACATCGTAACCCTTTGATTTGAATGATCCAGTTGCCGCGGCACAAGACGTGCATCCCCTGCACCAATAACGAACATCTCGCCGAGGGGGCGTCATTTCATGGAACACGTGGTCAACACGGGCGATACGGCGTGGCTCATCACCGCCACTGCATTGGTGCTGTTCATGACCCTGCCGGGTCTGGCGGCCTTCTACGGCGGCCTCGTGCGCTCGAAAAACGTGCTCTCGGTGTTCATGCAATGCGTGGTCATCACCTGCGTCGTGTCGCTGCTCTGGATTGCCGGCGCCTACGGGCTGGCCTTCGGTGACGGCGGCAGCCACCAGGCCTGGCTCGGCAGCCTTGCCAAAGCCTTCTTTGCGGGCGTCGGGCGCGACTCCATCAGCGGCACGGTGCCGGAAACCGTCTTCGCCATGTTCCAACTCACCTTCGCCATCATCACCCCGGCGCTGGTGGTGGGCGGCTTTGCCGAGCGTCTGCGCTTCAGTGCGGTGCTGGGCTTCACGGTGCTGTGGTTGCTGCTGGTTTACGTACCGGTGGCGCACTGGGTCTGGGGCGGCGGCTGGCTCGCGAAGCTCGGCGTGCTCGACTACGCCGGCGGCATCGTCGTGCACGTGAATGCCGGCGTCGCTGCGCTCGTCGCCGCGCTCGTCGTTGGCCCGCGCCGCGGCTTCCCGAACACCGCCATGCCGCCGCACTCGCTGCCGCTCACGGTCATGGGCGCCGGCATGCTGTGGGTGGGCTGGTTCGGCTTCAACGCCGGCAGCGCGCTCGCCGCCAACGGCAACGCCGGCATGGCGCTGCTGGCCACCCACACGGGCGCCGCGGCCGGCGCGTTGGTGTGGATGGCGCTGGAATGGCTGAAGTACGGCAAGCCCTCGCTGCTGGGCCTGGTCACCGGTGTGGTGGCAGGCCTCGGTACCATCACTCCCGCCTCGGGCTTCGTGGGCCCCATGGGCGCCATGGCCATCGGCGCCATCGCGGGCTTCGTGTGCTTCTTCGCCACCATCCTGCTGAAGCGCGTGCTGCACATCGACGACTCGCTGGATGTGTCGCCCGTACACGGTGTGGGCGGCGTGGTGGGCTCGCTGCTCACCGGCGTCTTCGTGGACGCGGCGCTCGGCGGTGCCGGCTTCGCGCCGGGCATGACCATGGGCAGCCAACTGCTGGCGCAGGCCATCGGCGTGGGCGCCACGGCCGCGTGGTGCGGCGTGGTCACCTGGGGCATCCTGAAACTGCTCGATGCCACCACCGGCCTGCGTGTCGATGCCGACTCCGAAGCCGAAGGACTCGACCTGGCCGAGCACGGCGAAAGCGCCTACAACTCGTAGGCGCCGCCGGTGCGCATGTGTCGTGCGCTGCTCGGGGCGGCGGTCGCCTGCGGTGCGGTACTGGCGAGCGGCTGCGCCAGCACCGCCGGCCCGCACCGCATCGGGCCTTATGCCGTGGACACGAGCCACCCGGCGCAGTCGCAAGATGCGCGCGTGCAGTTCATCGTCCTGCACTACACGGAAACGGGCTTCGATGAATCCATGGAGATTCTCACGCGCGGCCCGGTGAGCAGCCATTACCTGGTGGCGGCCAACCCGCCCCGCCTTTATCGACTGGTTCCCGAAAGCCGCCGTGCCTGGCACGCGGGCAAGAGCCAATGGCTGGGCCAAGCGGCCTTGAATGCTTCGTCCATCGGCATCGAAATCGTCAACGACGGCAATCAGGGACGCCACGAGGGCCCGTTCGCCCCGTGGGACGCGGCGCAGATGGAGGCAGTGGTGGCCTTGGTGCAGGACCTGGCCCAGCGCTACGGGGTACCGCCGCACCACATCGTGGGCCACAGCGACATCGCGCCACAGCGCAAGCAGGACCCGGGCCCGGCCTTTCCCTGGCAGCGTCTGGTGCAGGCAGGGCTGGTGCCCTGGCCCGATGCAACGCAGGTGGAGCAAGCGCAGGCCCGCTACGCGAACGCGGTGCCCGACGTGGCGTGGTTTCAGGAAAAGCTGGCCGCCCACGGTTTCGAAGTCCCGAGGTCAGGCGAACTCGACACCGCCACGCGCAACGTGATCGCCTGCTTCCAGATGAAGTACCGCCCGGCTCGCTGGGACGGCGAACCCGATGCGGAAACCGCCGC
>JBEGRA010000345.1:0-2501 GCA_041180705.1 Pseudomonadota bacterium
CCATGGCCTCCACGCCATCGAGCGCGGAACGACCACGGTCCGGTGCGCCCGCCGCATGGCTGGGCGTGCCGTGGAAGCGGAACTTCGCGCTCTTGTTGGCGAGGCTCAGGTCCTGCGTGGCATTGTTGGTGTCGCCCGGGTGCCAATGGATGACGACGTCCACGTCCTTGAACAGACCGGCGCGCGCCATGTACACCTTGCCGCCACCGCCTTCCTCGGCGGGTGTGCCATAGAGACGCACGGTTCCCGGCGTACCGGTGGCCTTCAGCCACTGCGCGATGGCGATGGCGGCACTGGCGCTGCCGGTGCCGAACAGGTGGTGCCCGCAAGCGTGACCGCTGATGCGCCCCTTGAGCGGCGTGCGTACCGGATTGGCGGCCTGGCTGAAGCCGGGCAGGGCGTCGAACTCGCCGAGCAGACCGATGGTGCTGCCGCCGGTACCCTGCTTGTATTCGGCGACGAAGGCCGGGGGAATGTCCGCGACGCCCACCGTGACCGTGAAACCGGCGTCGGTGAGCACCTTCTGCAGCAGCGCGGAGGACTGGCGTTCCTGGTAGCCCACCTCGGCGTAGCCCCAGATGGCGAGCGCGGTTTCCGCATCGATGGCGCGGTGTGCCTCGACGCTGGCCAGCACGGCCTTGATATCGCTCTCCGGCAGCGGCGGGCGCGGCGCCTTGGCGGCACCGAGGGCGGGTGCTGCGCTGAGCGCCAGCAGCAGGGCGCCAGCCAGTGCGGCGGAAATGGCCCGGCCGGCGATACCGGCAGACAGGGTGCGGGAGTGGGGCGTGTGGCGCAGCTCGCGCGCGGCGTTGGGGGTGTTCATGCCCCGATAGTAGCGCGACTCCTAACGCCGACGCAGCAACAGGTATGCCGCACTTGCGGCCATGGCCACCCAGCCCGCCCAGACGGGCTCGGCAGCAAGACCGCACCACAGCACGCCACCCAGGAACCCGGCGCAGGCCACCACGGTGGCATCGCGGCGACGGGTGGCAGCTTCGTTGGCGGCCTGCAGGGCGGCGATGCGTTGCGGCTCGACTTGCAGCGTGAGCTTGCCTTGGTGCAGGTCATGCAGACCACGCTGCAGTACCGCCGGCGCGCCCTTCAGCGCTTCGAGCACATCCGGCGCTTGCTGGCGCCAGCTGCGCAGCACGGCCAGCGGCGAGAGATGTTCCTTCATCCACTGGCGCAGGATGGGCTGCGCCGTTTCCCAGAGGTCCAGTTCCGGGTACAGCTGGCGGCCGAGGCCTTCGATGTTCAGCAGCGTCTTCTGCAGCAGGATGAGCTGCGGCTGCACTTCCATGCGGAAGCGGCGCGCCGTTTCGAAGAGGCGCAGCAGCACCTGGCCAAACGAGATTTCGGACAGCGGCTTGTTGAAGATGGGCTCGCACACCGTACGCACGGCGCTTTCCAGTTCGTCGACGCGAGTGTCGGGTGGTACCCAGCCGCTATCGACATGTAGTTGCGCCACACGGCGATAGTCGCGGTCGAAGAAAGCCAAAAAGTTCGCTGCCAGGTAGTGCTGGTCGCGGGTGTCGAGCGTGCCGACGATGCCGAAGTCGATGGCGGCATAGCGCGGGTTCTTCGGGTCCGTCACGTCCACGAAGATGTTGCCGGGGTGCATGTCTGCGTGGAAGAAGTTGTGCTTGAACACCTGCGTGAAGAAGATCTCCACGCCGTATTCGCCCAGCTTCTTGAAGTCCGTGCCGAGTTCGCGCAGCTTGGCGAGGTCGGAAATCTGCACGCCACGCACGCGCTCCATCACCATCACGTCGACGCGGCACAGGTCCCAGTACACGGCCGGCACGTGGATGATGGGCGAACCGAGGAACTGCCGACGTAGCTGCGCGGCATTGCCGGCCTCGCGCATCAGGTCGAGCTCGTCGAGCACGGTCTTCTCGTACTCCGCCACGACTTCCACGGGGCGCAAACGACGTCCGTCGTCGGAGCCCGCGGCCACGATGCCCGCCACGGCGTACATCAGTTCCAGGTCCTGCACGATGCGCTCGCGCATGCCTGGCCGCAGCACCTTCACCACCACGGCCTCGCCGGTCTTCAGCACGGCGCCATGCACTTGCGCCAGCGATGCCGCGCCCAGGGGCTCCGTTTCGAATTCGGCGAAGAGTTCGCCTACCGGCGCGCCGAGCGCGGCCTCGATACGCAGGCGCGCCTCCTCGACGGGAAACGGCGGCACGCGGTCCTGCAGCTTGGCCAGTTCATCGGCAAGGTCCGGCGGCAGCAGGTCGCGGCGGGTGGACAGTGCCTGCCCGAACTTGATGAAGATGGGACCGAGCGTCTGCAGCGCCAACCGCAAGCGTTCACCGCGCGAGCCAGTGTGGCGCGGCACGAACCAGGTCCAGGGCGATACCACGCGCAGCCATGCGAGCCGTCGCTCCAGACGGCTGCCGGCCAGGAATTCCTGCAAGCCGAATTCAGCGGTGATGCGCTGGATTTGGACCAGACGCCGTAGCACTCGCCAGCGCGACACCTTGCCGAAGCTGGGG
>JBEGRA010000346.1:0-4335 GCA_041180705.1 Pseudomonadota bacterium
CTCAGTCTTCCTGCAGGAAGCTGCGCAGCTGTTCGCTGCGGCTGGGGTGACGCAGCTTGCGCAGCGCCTTCGCTTCGATCTGACGGATGCGCTCGCGCGTGACGTCGAACTGCTTGCCCACTTCTTCCAGGGTGTGGTCGGTGTTCATGTCGATGCCGAAGCGCATGCGCAGCACCTTGGCCTCGCGGGGCGTCAGCTGCGCGAGCACGGCATGCGTGGTCTCGCGGAGGCTTTCACCGGTAGCGGCCTCGAGCGGGCTCTGCACCGAGGTGTCCTCGATGAAGTCGCCCAGGTGGCTGTCCTCGTCGTCGCCGATGGGAGTCTCCATGGAGATGGGCTCCTTGGCGATCTTCAGCACCTTGCGGACCTTGTCCTCCGGCATCTCCATCTTCACGGCCAGTTCTTCCGGCGTGGGTTCGCGGCCCATCTCCTGCAGCATCTGCCGCGAGATGCGGTTCAGCTTGTTGATGGTCTCGATCATGTGGACCGGGATGCGGATGGTGCGCGCCTGGTCCGCGATGGAGCGGGTGATGGCCTGGCGGATCCACCACGTGGCGTACGTGGAGAACTTGTAGCCGCGGCGGTATTCGAACTTGTCCACGGCCTTCATCAGGCCGATGTTGCCTTCCTGGATGAGGTCCAGGAACTGCAGGCCGCGGTTGGTGTACTTCTTGGCGATGGAAATGACGAGACGCAGGTTCGCCTCGACCATTTCCTTCTTGGCGCGGCGGGCCTGCGCCTCGCCCACGGCCACTTCCTTGTTGATGTCCTTCAGTTCCTGCAGCGACAGATGGAGCGCCTTCTCGGTGTCCATCAGTTGCTTCTGGCGGGCTAGGATGTCCGGCTTCAGCTTGCCGAGCGGTGCGCTGTGCTTGCGCTTGGCGCGGATGGTCTTGTCCAGCCAAGCCACCTTCGTCTCGTTCTTCAGGAACGCGGCGAGGAAGTCCTTGCGGGGCATGCCGGCGTTTTTCACGCACAGCACCATGATCTCGCGCTCGATGGCGCGCACGGCCGCCACCTGCTCGCGCAGGTTTTCGATGAGGGCCTCGAACATCTTCGGGGCCAACTTCAGTTCCATGAACTCGCCGAGCAGCTTCTCGCGGGCCTTGGCGACCTTCGGGTCCTTGCCGCCCTTTTCGTCGAGCGCCTTCGACACGGCAGCCGCGAGCTTCGCGATGCTGGCGAAGCGGCGCGCAGCTTCTTCCGGGTCCGGCCCGGTCTCGCCCGGCTCGTCGTCGCCCTCGGCGTCGTCCGCCTCTTCTTCCTCGCCCTTGGCGGCAGCCGCAGCGGCCTGCACCTTCGGGTTCTGGGGCTGGGCGATTTCGTCCGGCGCGTTCGGGTCCACGAAGCCGGTGATGACTTCGACCAGACGGCCCTGGCCGGCCTTGATGGGCTCGTAGGCACCGAGCAGCATGGTGTAGGTGCTGGGGAAGTGGCCGAGCGCACGGCGCACGGCGTCGAGACCTTCCTCGATACGCTTTGCGATGCGGATTTCGCCTTCGCGCGTCAGCAGTTCCACGGTGCCCATTTCGCGCATGTACATGCGCACGGGGTCCGTGGTGCGGCCGAACTCGGCATCGACGGTGGCGAGGGCGGCAGCCGCTTCCTCGATGGCTTCATCGTCGGTGGTGACGGTGGCGTCCGAAAGGCTCAACGATTCGGCGTCGGGCGCCTTCTCGTAGACCGGGATGCCCATGTCGTTGATGATGTTGACGATCTCTTCGATCTGCTCGGGATCGACGATTTCGCTGGGCAGGTGGTCGTTCACCTCGAGGTAGGTGAGAAAGCCCTGCTCCTTGCCGCGGGCAATGAGCTTCTGGAGCTGCGACGTGCGGTCATCCGCGGCGCGGTCTTTAATTTCGCTCAAGGTGCCACCCCTAATAATCTCGTTGCCTGTCCGCGTGCCGCTGCGGGGAAACCGCTACCGGCGCGCAAAACCTTTCCATGGGAACGGCTGGACAGCGTCCCAAAAACAGCCCTGTAGTGTACCACACGCTGTCAAGCCCCACCCCCGGCGCGGGGAGCGGCACGGGAAATTCCCGAACGAAAACAGCGGGTTCGGGAGGCCGGCTAGTCCGCGGCTGGCGGTTTCGGGCGCAGTTGCGCCTGCAGGCGGCGAAGTTCGTCGCGTTCCTCGGGGCCGAGCCCGAGGTCGGCCGCCTTGCTGAGCAGCGCGTCGAGCCGCTGCTTGGGCCCGAACTCCAGCACGAGCCGCGCGTAAAGGTCGCGCAGTTCGCTGCCTGCGGCCTTGGCGTCGGGCACCAGCGATTCGGCGGCTGCCAACCGCTCCAGGGCCGAGTGTTCTTCGCGACCGCGGAACCGTTCGAGCAATTGGGCGGTACCCAGGCGCTCTTCGCGCAGCACGGCGATCATTTCCAGCAGCAGCGCCACGCCCGGGCGCTCGACGCCGTCGAGTTCGCCGCCATCGCGCACGTTGCGCGCGGCGTCCGGGTGCTGCACCAGCAGCGTGATGGCCTGCCGCACGAGGTTGCCGCGGCCGGCCGACACGGACTGACCGACGACGGGGCGTGCCGGGCGACCGGAACTGGCGGTGGGCGCGCGGGCGGCGCCGGGGAAACTGGTGGCCTGGCTGCCGAGCAAGCCGCCGCCCTGACCGGGCAATTGCCCGGCTTCCTCCGGCCGGCCGACGAGCCCCAGCAACTGTGCCAGGCGCGGGGCCGGCATGCGCACTTCCTGCGCCAGTCGGTCGAGGAGCAGTTCGCGGTAGACGCCTTCGGGGATGCGCGCCACCAACGGGCGGGCTTTTTCCGCGAGTTGCGCGCGGCCGTCGACGCTGTCGACGTCGATGTCCTGCAGCAGTCCTTGCACGAAGTACTCGGAGAGCGGCATTGCAGATTCGAGCCTGGCTTCGAAGGCCTCGCGACCCTCTTCGCCCACGAGGGTGTCGGGGTCGTGGCCGTCCGGCAGAAACAGGAACTTCAGTTGCCGGCCATCGCGGGCCTGCGGCAGGGCGTTTTCCAGCGCGCGCCAGGCGGCGGCACGGCCGGCGCGGTCGCCGTCGAAGCAGAACACCACTTCGTTGCAGACGCGGAACAGGCGGTTCAGGTGGTCGGGCGTGGTGCTGGTGCCGAGCGTGGCCACGGCATAGTGGATGCCGGCTTGCGACAGCCGCACCACGTCCATGTAGCCTTCCACCACCATCAGGCGCGCCACCTGGCGCAGGGCCTGACGCGCCTCGAACAGGCCGTAGAGTTCGCGGCCCTTGTGGAACAGCACGGTTTCCGGGCTGTTCAGGTATTTCGGCTCGCCCTGGTCGATGATGCGCCCGCCGAAACCGATGACCCGCCCGCGGGCATCGCGGATGGGGAACATGACCCGGTCGCGGAAGCGGTCGTAGTGGCCGGCGCCGCGGGCGTTCTGCGCGTCGCGTTCGATGAGCATGCCGCAAGCCATCAACGCTTCTCGCCCGGCCGGGGTGGCGCCGAAGGCATTCAGCACGTCGTCCCAGCTGTTGCGCGCGTAGCCCAGCGCGAAGCGGTTGACCGTTTCGGCGGTCAGGCCGCGCTGCTTCAGGTAATGGCGGGCGCGTTCGTCCTCGCCCAGGGCCACACGGTAGTGCTGGGCAACATTCGCCATGAGCGCGTGCAGGTCTTCATCGCGTCGGTCGCGCGGGCCGGTGTCGGGGCCTTCGCGCGGAATCTCGAGGCCGGCACGCCCTGCCAGTTCCTCCACGGCCTCCACGAAGCCGAGATGGTCGTGTTCCATGAGGAAGCTGATGGCCGTGCCATGCGCCCCGCAGCCGAAGCAGTGATAGAACTGCTTCACCGGGTTCACGTAGAAAGACGGCGATTTTTCGTTGTGGAACGGGCAGCAGCCCTTGGATTCGCGGCCGCTGCGTTTCAGCGCGACGCGCGAACCCACCACCTCGACGATGTCGGTGCGGGCGAGGAGTTCGTCGATGAAATGCTGCGGGATGCGGCCGGCCATGGGAGAAGCATAGGGCAGGACCGGGGCAGCGCGAACAGGCTGCGTGGCAGGCCCGGCAGAACCGGGCCGCCAGACCGGACTCAGCCGCCCAGCCGCGCCTTGATGAGGGCGCCGACGGCACCCATGTCCGCCCGCCCGGCCGCCTTCGCCTTGACCTGCGCCATGACCTTGCCCATGTCCTTGATGGACGCGGCACCGGTGGTGGCGACGGCTTCGTCGATGATGGCGGCCAGTTCTTCGGCAGACAGCTGGGCCGGCAGGTAAGCCGCCAGCCAGTCGATTTCCCGCAGTTCGGTGGCAGCGAGATCTTCGCGTCCGCCCTGCTGGAACTGGGTCACGGATTCCTTGCGCTGCTTGACCATCTTTTCGATGACCGACAGCACCTGG
>JBEGRA010000347.1:0-3082 GCA_041180705.1 Pseudomonadota bacterium
GGCGTCATGACCACCACGCTGCGCCAACTGGAAGAACTCTCGCTCGGCCATCGCATGGCCGACGTCATCGCCGAAACCGAGCGCGTTCGCGCGGAACTGGGCCAACCCATCATGGTGACGCCGTTCCCGCAGATGGTGATGAGCCAGGCTCTCGCGAACGTGATGGGGGCGCGGCGCTACGCGCAGGTCTCGGACCAGATCATTCGTTACGTGCTCGGCAAGTTCGGGCGCCCAACGCGCCCGGTGGACCCCGCCGTATTCGCGACCATCATGGACCGGCCACGCGCCCGCGAACTCGAGAACGAAGGCAATTTCCCGACACTTGATGAACTCCGCCACCGCTTCGGCAAGCACCTGGACGAAGAAGAGTTCCTGCTGCGCGCCGTCATGCCGGGCGATCAGGTCGATGCCATGCTGGCCGCCGGTCCAAGCCGCGCCACGTACACGCCCGAACTGGCACCGGTGCTGAAATTGCTGCGTCAAGTCGTTGACGGCGCGGGCAAGCCCGGCGGCGTCCGCGACCTGCTCGTGGAGAGCGGCAATTTCCGTCTCGCGCTGCACGCCGGCCCCAGCCTGCCCTGAGGGGCGGCATCTCTTTTTTCTCAGGACTTTTCCATGTCAGGCACCTTCTCCAATGCTCTCGTGAAGCGCCTGCGCGCCGCGCAGGGTTTCATCTTCGACATGGACGGCACGCTGGTACTGGGCGATGCGGCTTCCGGTGGCCACAAGCCGCTGCCGGGTGCCGTCGACTTGCTCGCTGCCCTTCGTGCGCGCGGTGTGCCTTACCGCGTGTTCACCAATGGCACGGCCAAGCCGCCCGCCACCTATGCGGCTGGTTTGCGCAAGGTCGGCTTCGACCTGCGTGACGAGGAAATGATGACGCCGTCCACGGCGGCCGCGCATTGGTTCCTGAAGCAGGGCATCGGCAAAGTGCGCGTGCTGGGCCTGGACGGCGTGGCGCAACCGCTCGTGGCCGCCGGCATCGAGGCCGTGGGCCCCACGGAAGCCGCCGAGGGCGTGGAAGCCGTTTACACGGGTTGGTTCAAGGAATTCACGTTCCCCGCGCTGGAGGCCGCCTGCGGGGACCTCTGGGCCGGCGCGCGGCTCACCACCGCCTCCAACGTGCCGTTCTTCGCCACGGCCACCGGCCGTGCGATCGGTTCCAGTTTCGCCATCAACGCCATGCTGAAGGCCATGACCGGCAAACAGGCGCGCGTGCTCGGCAAGCCTTCGGTGGACGCCTTCCGCGTGGCCATGCAGGCCATGGGGCTGCCGGCCAAGGCCGCGGCGAAGATGGTAGTGGTAGGCGACGACCCCGCACTCGAGATGCGCATGGCCGTGAGTGCCGGCGCTTATGGCGTCGGCATGACGACCGGCCTGATGAAGCGCGGCACGGTGCGCGGCCTGGCGGCGGCAGAGCGCCCGCACGCCCTGCTGGAAACGCTGGAAGGCCTCGCCGAACGGCTAGGCTGAAGGCAGCCCGTCATTGGCCGCGAACGAACGCGGCGACGCGCGCCACGATGGGACTCTTGGCGCGATAGATGCGCGCGAAGGCCCCGACAGTGACGCCATGGTCGCCGTCCACCCAAAGCTCTTCCACGGAAGCCCCCGCTTCACGCAGGTGCGCGGCCAGCGAATGCGTGTTGTGCGGGTTCACCGTGGTGTCGTCCCGGCCCATCACCAGCAGGGAACGCGGCGCGGCTGCAGTGACGAAGTTCACCGGTTGCGCCGCGTATTCCTGCTCGGGGGTGCCCGAGAAAGTGGCACGCAGCAAGGGCGTGTTCAGCTGGAAATCGTAAGGGCCTGAAAGCCCGATGTAACCCGCGATGACGGCCGGCGTGAGCCCTTGGCGGGAGAGATAACGGCTGTCGTAACTGACGAGTGCCGTGAGATGCGCGCCGGCACTGTGGCCCATCAGGAACAGACGGGAGGGGTCGCCGCCCCACTCCGCTGCATGCTGGTGCGCGAAAGCCACCGCTGCTGCCACGTCCTTGGCGAAATCGGGGAAACGCACCGTCGGCATGAGCCCGTAGTTGGCCAGCACGGCCACGAAACCCTGCTGCGCCAGCGCCTGCCCCACCCAGCGGTAGAGGTGCTTGTCCCCGGACATCCAGCTGCCGCCATGCACGAACACCACCACGGGTGCCGGGCCCGCCAACGGCTTGCCGGCCGCATCCAGCGGGCGGTAGACGTCGCAGCGCTGCCGGGCGCCCTGGCCGTACGCAAGCTCTACCGCCGGCACATCCCCGTTTTCGACGAGGTTGGCGGCGCCAAGCAACTGGTTCGTGGTGCAACCGGACAAAGTACCGAACACGGGCAGCGCGCAGGCAAGCGCGCCGGTACCGAGGAATTGCCGACGATTCATGCTTTCACTCCAAGCGTTTCCAGGATGGCCGCGGGCCAGACGCCGCGCTGCATCAACCACTCGCGCGCCTCGGCTGCATCTTCGTTGAACCAGCGCGCCGCGCTGCCCAAGCGGAAGGTGTAGCCCCAGGCGTCCATGTCTTCGCACATGCGTTCCCTGCTGCAGCCGGGGACCGCCGGTGCCAACAGCACCTGCAGGTAAAGCACGGCATCTTCTTCGGCGAAGTCGCCGCCGGCATCCGTGTCCAGCAAGGCACGCCGTTCGGGCCCCATGCACAGCGCATGGCTGGCTTCGTGCAACAGTGAGTGCACGGGCGTATCGGTGCGCGCATGCACCGCCGCGCCGCAGAGACCGGCTTCGGGAGCGCCCCAATACGAATGCGGAATGTCCTGCCCGCTCGGGACTTCCACCAAGGCCAGACCGAATGCTCCGAGCAGACGACGCAGTACCGGAAAGCCGGCTTCAGCGCACAGCATCATGGAACACACCCGACGCTGGAGTTTCGCCGCAGCGGCAAGGGTGGATTCAGCGCAGGACCGCGAGGCGGCGGGTGATGAGCGCTGCGAGATCGCGGGCCAGCGCGGCGCGCACCTGTTCCTGCTCCTGTTCCTTCGCGAGCAGTGCCGTCTCGTCGTAACTGAGCGAACGGGTGAGCGTCAGTTCCTGCCGTGGCAGCAACTCCTGCCCGCCGGCCTCCACACGGAACTCCGCCGTGTA
>JBEGRA010000348.1:0-3354 GCA_041180705.1 Pseudomonadota bacterium
GCGCAAGAGCGGCACCGGTCCTGGGAGCAGCGTTTGCTTGAAGGGCTGCGCGGCCTGCCCGGTTGGCAGCAGAACGCGGCCGAGGGCGAGCGCACTGCCGCCATCGTCAGCCTGACTTTCGATGGCGTGGACGGCGAAAGCCTGCTGCTGGCCATGGAGCCCTTCGCCGTGGCGAGTGGGGCGGCCTGCAGCAGCGTCAGTCGCGAGCCTTCTGCCGTGCTTCGCGCGCTGGGCCATGACGATGCCCGCGCGGAAGCCACGCTGCGCATCACCTTTGGCTGGAATACGGCGGACGCCGCGGTCGACGACCTCGCCCGCCATCTGGCACGGGTGGTGGCTCGCCTGCGCGCGCTGGCCGAGGGTGTGCCGCTGGCGGGAGTGGCCCGCCCGGCTCTCGCGGATTTGCTGCCACGCGCGGAGGACCCCGCCGGGGCCTATTCCCGTCGGCTGCGGGGCTGGCTGGCGGCGCCGCTGCGGGCTTGGACGGACTCGCCCCTCGACGGCGGTCCGGCCACTTGGGCGGAGGGAACGGCGGTGGACGCCGGTTCGCGCACTGCCGTGGCGTTCCGCGCCGGCAGTGACGGTCACGGCGGCATTCGCGTGCGCTGGGTGGCCCGGGGTTGTCCGCATGTGCTCGGGGCCTGCGAGGTGCTTGCGGAAACGCTGGAGCGGGAACTTGTTTCCCGTCAGCGCGGTCCCCATTCTGGGGAGGGGGAGAGTGGCGATGCCGCCGCTGCCTATTCCGCCACCCGGTTGCGGTCTTTTGCGGCGGCGGTGGATGCCCCGCCCGAGAAACTCACCCGTCTGCTCGCGGTGCTGGAAGCCGCTGCCACCCTCAGGACCCGTTACACTGCGGGCTGAAACGGCTCGCAGTCGGCAAGTTGCCGTGCAGTTCGTGTATCAGGAGTCTGTTGAATCATGGCCATCCATCTCACCCCTGCCGCTGCCCAACGGGTTCGGTCGTTCCTGGCCAGCCGTGGCCATGGCGAGGGGTTGCGCCTCGGCGTCAAGAAGACCGGCTGCTCCGGCTGGGCCTGGGTGGTGGACTACGCAGATGCGGTGAACCCCGAAGATGCCGTCTTCGAGGCCGATGGCGTGAAGGTGTTCGTGGACCCCGGCAGCCTTGCCCTCATCGACGGCACCACCGTCGATTTCCGCAAGCAGGGCCTCAACGAATCCTTCGCTTTCCACAACCCCAACGCCAAGGGCGAGTGCGGTTGCGGCG
Source organism: Pseudomonadota bacterium (assembly GCA_041180705.1). GTDB lineage: Bacteria > Pseudomonadota > Gammaproteobacteria > Steroidobacterales > Steroidobacteraceae > CAIOHZ01. The sequence continues at coordinate 1,226 of JBEGRA010000348.1, forward strand.
AGAGCTTCAACGTCTGAGTCTCGCGGGGCCGCTGGCAACAGCGCCCGGACGGCTTCGCGGCGGCTTCCGGTCGGGTTCCGGCGTCGTTTCGTTTCCTTTTCCATTCAATCACTTGTTGGTGTTTCGGGGCTTGGCGGCTACACTAGCGGGCTAGGTTTTCCATTCCCAACCCTGCTTTATCTTCCGCTGAGGTTTCCATGGCCATTGAACGCACCATTTCCATCATCAAGCCGGACGGCGTCCAGAAGAACGTCATCGGCGATGTCTACAACCGTTTCGAGAAGGGCGGTCTCAAGATCGTCGCCGCTCGCATGGCCCACCTCACGCCCGCCCAGGCCGGTGCCTTCTACGCCGTGCACGCTGCCCGTCCGTTCTACAAGGACCTCTGCGCGTACATGACCTCCGGCCCCGTCATGATCACCGTGCTGGAAGGTGAAAACGCCGTGGCGGTCCACCGCGACCTCATGGGCGCCACCGACCCGAAGAAGGCTGCGCCGGGCACCATCCGCGCCGACCTTGCCGACAGCATCGAAGAGAACGTTGCGCACGGCTCGGACAGCCTCGAAAACGCCGCCCGCGAAATCGCCTTCTTCTTCAGCGAGACGGAGATTTGCCCGCGCACGCGCTGAAGCGCTGCCGGGCCCTTCACCATGGACGCGCCTGCCACCAAGGTGAACCTGCTCGGGCTCACGCGAGCCGAGCTGGATTCCTTCGTGGCCGGAATGGGTGAAAAGCCCTTCCGGGCGCGTCAACTGATGAAGTGGCTCTACAAGGCCGGCATCGCGGATTTCGACGCGATGACGGACCTGGCCAAGAGCTTCCGCGCCAAGCTCGCGGAAGTGGCTGAAGTCCGTCTGCCGGAGGTGCTGCTCGAACAGGCCTCCGCAGACGGCACCCGCAAGTGGGTGGTGCGTGCCGGCAGCAAGGACGCGCCCTCGCAGGCGGTGGAGATGGTCTTCATCCCCGAACCCGGTCGCGGCACCCTCTGCATTTCCTCGCAGGTGGGCTGCGCGCTCGACTGCCAGTTCTGCAGCACCGCGCAGCAGGGCTTCAACCGCAACCTCGAGGCCGGCGAAATCGTCGGTCAGGTGTTCCTCGCGAACCAGTTGCTGGGCCGTGGTCCCGGCGGCGAGCGCGCGGTCACCAATGTCGTTTTCATGGGCATGGGCGAACCGCTGGCCAACTACAAGGCGGTGGTGCCGGCCATGCAAATCCTGCTCGACGACCTCGGCTACGACATCTCGCGCCGACGCGTCACGCTGTCCACGTCCGGGCTGGTGCCGCAGTTGCTGCGCCTCGCCGAAGAATGCAACGTAGCGCTGGCGGTGTCGCTGCATGCGCCCAACGATGCGCTGCGCGACCAGATCGTCCCCATCAACCGCAAGCACAAGATTGCGGATCTCCTCGATGCCTGCTGGCACTATCTGGAAAAGCAGAACGGCCGCAACATCACTTTCGAATACGTCATGCTCGATGGCGTCAACGACCAACCGGAGCACGCGCGCGAACTCGTCGCCTTGCTGCGCGGCCGTGAAGCGAAGGTGAATCTCATTCCGTTCAATCCGTTTCCGGGCACGAAGTACCGCCGCTCGCCGGCGCCGGTCATCAGTGCCTTCCGCGAATACCTGAACACCCATGGCGTCACCTGCACCACGCGCCGCACGCGTGGCGATGACATCGACGCTGCCTGCGGTCAGTTGGTGGGGCGCGTGGCGGACCGTACCACCGTGCGCCTGGGGCAGAAGTCCTTCCAGGTGGCGGTAGAGGCACCCGCGCCATGAGCATCGCCTTCGGCCTTTGCCGCGCCGCATTGCTCGCGTTGCTCGTGCTGCTGGCCGGCGCGGTGCTTCCTGTCGCGGCAGCGGCTTCGTCCGATACCCCTGCGGTGGCCGCGGCCACGGCGAATGTGCAGTTGGGTCTTGGTTATTTGCGCCAGGGCAATCTCGCGGTTGCACAGCAAGTGCTCGAGCGGGCCTTCGCGCAGAACCCGAAAGACCCGAACGTTCACACGGCGCTCGGCCTGCTTTACGAACGTCTGGCCCAGCCCGACCGCGCGGATGACCACTACGGTCGCGCCGTGAAGCTGTCCCCGCAGGACCCGGAAATCCTGAACAACTACGCCGTGTTCC
>JBEGRA010000349.1:0-11674 GCA_041180705.1 Pseudomonadota bacterium
CGTTCACGAGGCCCGGCGCGTACTGGTCGGTCTCCGCTGGCAGGAAGCCGTAGAAATGGTCGAAGCCTTGCTGCAAGGGCCAGTGGTCATAGGGGCCCGTGGGCGAGGTTTCCCATTCGGGGGCCAGGTGCCACTTGCCGAACGCACCGGTGGCGTAGCCGTTCTGTCGCAGGATTTCAGCGACCGTGGCGGCACTGCGCGGCAGTAGTCCGTTGTAGCCTGGGTAGGGGGAGGGCGTGTTCAGCACCGCGCCGATGCCCACCGCATGCGGATTGCGGCCAGTGAGCAAGGCGGCGCGTGTGGGCGAGCAGATGGCCGTGGTGTGGAAACGGTTGTAGCGCAGCCCGCCCTTCGCCAGCGCTTCCAGCGACGGTGTGGGGATGGGGCCGCCGAAAGTGCTGGCAGCGCCAAAGCCCACGTCATCCAGCATGACGATGACCACGTTCGGAGCGCCTTCCGGAGATTGGCGCAGCCCCATCTTCAGCAGTTCCGCTTCCTGACGGATGACCGTTCCCGGGGCCGGCCGCGATACCTCCGGCACCGGCAGTACCTGGCTGCGAGCCGTGGTGGCCGGGTCGGCCGCGAAAGCCGCGCCTGCCGCGAAACCACTCGCCGCCAGCCACCCCAGTGGCAACAGGAATCGGGCCAGGGAAATGCGCTTCATGTTCGGTTCCTGCAGTTGGTGCTGCTGTTGCTACTCGCCGCCATCAACCACGGCTCAAACCGGCCGAGGGCCCTGCATGCCTTCGGGCGCGCCGGGGAAGCCCCAGTAGTAGTGGCCGGCGGTCAGTCCACCATCCACCGCGAGTTCCGCCCCCATGCAATAGCTGCTTTCGTCGGAAGCCAGGAAGACGAAGCAGTTGGCGGCTTCGGTGGGGCTGCCCACTCGGCCGGCAGCGTACTGCCGGAACGCCTGATTCAGGTATTCCACCGGCACATTTTGCGGGTTGGCCATGGGCGTGTTGATGCCGCCCGGGTGCACCGAATTCACGCGCACGCCGTGGGGCCCGAATTCCAGCGCGGCGACTTTCGTCATGCCGCGAACGGCGAATTTGGTGGCGACGTAGGCGCACAGCGAATTCGCGCCCTCGAAGCCATCGGCAGAGGAGTTGTTCACGATGGAACCGCGCTTGCGCTTCACCATGCCCGCGCCCACCACCTGCATGCCGAGGAACGTGCCCACCACGTTCACGTCGAGCAGCTTGCGGAGGTCCGCAGCGCTGGTGGAAAGCAGGTCCTTGAACATGAGCACGCCCGCGTTGTTCACCAGTACGTCCACACCGCCGTGGCGCGCGGTGAGCTCGGCTTCGATCTCGCGCCAACGAGCTTCGTCCGCAACATCGTGGTGGTAGGCAGTTGCACGGTCACCCAAGGCGGCAGCGGTGGCGGTCACCTCGGGCAGCACGTCCGTCAGGGCGACGATGGCGCCTTCTTCGATGAAGCGCTGCGCGATGGCCGCTCCCATGCCGCGGGCAGCTCCCGTGACGATGGCGACCTTGCCGGCCAGACGGCCGTTGGCTGCGGAACCGGATGTGCTCATGTGTCCCCCCGATATTTACGGAACGTATATTGATTGGACAGAAGACTAGTCGATTTGCGTAAGATTGAGCAAACTGGTTACGCAAATCGCTGTAAGGGGATGGCATGCATCTGGAAGCCGGACAAACTGCACTCGTCACTGGCGCTGCCAGCGGCATCGGTCGTGCCTTGGCGCTGGCATTTCGCGCCGCTGGATTGCACGTGGTCGGTACCGATGTGAATGCGGCTGCGCTCGCGGCGCTGGCTGACGAAGCGCTGGCTGATGGTGCCGCTGCCCGCTTTCGGGTACAGACGCTCGATGTGCGCGATGCCGCTGCCGTGGAAGCCCTGGCCGCTTCGCTCGAGGCCGAAGGTGGCGTGCAGGTGCTATGCAACAACGCGGGTGTGCTGGTGCCGCGCAGTATCTGGGAACACAGCGATGCCGAATGGCGCTGGTTGTTCGACGTGAACGTGCACGGCGTGATGAACGGCCTGCGGGCCTTCGTGCCACGCATGCTGGCGAATGGCGGGCCGGCCCATATCGTGAATACCTGCTCCATGGGCGGCTTCCTGGCCTCGCCCATGCTCGGCGCGTACGGCGCCACCAAGTTCGCCGTGCGGGCCATCACCGAGGCTCTCCAATACGACCTGCAAGCGCGTGGTGCCAAGGTGGGCGTGTCCTTGCTGGCCCCGGGTGCAGTGAAGACTGCCATCTTCGATGCGCGGGCCAGTGCCACTACCGGTGCCGATGCGGATGACCGCGCGAGCGAAGGCGCCCGCGAAATGATGCGTCAGGGGACGGCGGCTGCCGGCATGGAGCCCGCCGCCATCGCCGCGGAAGTGCTGGCAGCCATTCGTGGCGGGCGTTACTGGGTGTTTCCGCATGCCTACATGCTGCCGGCCATCACCGAAAACGCCGAAAGCATTGTCGCTTGCCGTACTCCCGTCTTCGACTTCGCGAAGGCCTGGAAGACGGGGCAGGAGTAAACCGATGAATCTCCATGATGCGAAGAGCCGGCTGCGCAAGTGCGTCACCTTATGCGGTTTGTTGATGGCCACGTTGGTTTCCGTGGCTGAGCCTGCATTGGCTCAGGAAACGGCTACCGCCGTTCCGTCGGCTCCCACGGCGGAAGCGCTTGGCGCGGCCAAGCGCGATTTGTTTGCAGCCAACCCCTGGCTCGCCGGCAACCTGCGCAAGGCCGCGGACGGCTTCGGCAATGTGTATTCCGCCGCCGTGGCCAACCACATGTACAGCCGCACTTTCGCGCCGGCCATCGACGATGTGCGGCGGTTGACGGAAGTGATTCCGCAAGGGCCACGCAGCTGGCTCATCCGCATGCCATGGGTGAACGTGGCGGTGTTCGAAACGGATGCCGGGCTGGTGTTGGTGGATAGCGGCTATGCGCCTGCCGGCCCCGTGCTGCTGGAGAAACTGCGCGAGCTCAGTTCGAAGCACGTCCACACCATCATCTTCACGCACCACCACGTGGACCATGGTCTCGGCGCCTGGGCTTTGCTGCAGGCCGGCGAGACGCCGCAAATCATCGCCGAAGAGCGCTTCGTGGAAGAGACCGAGCGCGACCTCTCGCTGCAGCCTTACTTCGGCCGCATGAACGGCCAGGTGGATGCGGACCATCCGCGCGGCTGGCAGGACCTCGTCAAACCCACGCGCACTTTCCGCGACCGTCTCGATATCGAGGTAGGCGGCGAACAGTTCTCCTTGCGCCATGCGCGCGCCGAGTCGGAAGACCAGATCTATGTCTGGGTGCCCGGGCGCAAGACGGTAGTGGTGGCGGACTACTACCAGGTGTTCCTGCCGAATGCCGGCAACGGCCGCCGCCGGCAGCGGCAGCCTGACGAATGGGCGGCAGCCCTGCGTGACATGGCAGCGCTGGGCGCGGAGACCATGCTGCCCATGCACGGGCCGGCAGTGCATGGCCAGGCGGCCATCGGCGACCGCCTGCTGGCGCATGCGGCCATGTTCGAGTCCGTCATCCTGCAGGTGAAAACCGGCCTGAACCAGCGGCTGCGCAAGGACGAAATCGTCGACGGCATCTTCCTGCCGCCGGCGCTCGCACAACGTACCGACCTCATGGAGTCGTACGTGAGCGCCAAGGACGTGGCGAAGATGGTGCTGCGGCAGTACACCGGTTGGTGGGACAACATCCCTTCGCACTGGAATCCGGCGCCGTTGTCGGATGAGGCCAAGGCGCTGGCCAAACTGGCGGGTGGCGCGGCTCCGATGGCCCGCGAGGCCTTGCGAGTGCTGCCCACGAATGCGCCATTGGCCGGGAACCTGGCGGACTGGGCGTTCTACGCGGAGCCTGGCAATGCCGAGGTGCTGCGCGCAGGGCTCGAGGTTTACCTGGCGCGCTTGCGGGCCAGCCCGCCGCTCATGGAAGCGACGGTGTATCTCGACCATGCAGCGGAACTGTCGGCTCGGCTGAAGGCGCTTGCGCCGGCGGTGCCGGCGAAGCCTTGAGACCAACGGCGCGCTTCAGCGGGCAGTGGCGCGCCGCACCGTCCGGAAGCCGATATGCGAGGTGCCGAGATTCTCGGTGCCTGGCTGGCGGGCCGCAGGCCGGTAACGAGCGCAGAAGTGCTCGCTGCACAGGTACGAACCGCCTTTCAGTACTCGGGAAGGCTCGTCGGTGGGCTGACCGGTGATGCGGTAATCGTCCCGCGTCCATTCCCAGACGTTACCCAGCAGGTCATAAAGACCGAGCTTGTCGGCGCCGTAACAACCCACGGGGGCGGTTCCAGCGTGTCCGTCCTGCCCGGTGTCGCCACTGGGGAACTCGCCCTGGAAGGTGTTGGCGGCATAAGTGCCGTCCGCATTGCGTGGCGGCTCCAGCATGGCGCCGGGCTGCTTCCCGTAGCGGGCTGCGCGCTCCCATTCGGCTTCGGTGGGCAGGTCGCGCCCGGCCCAGCGGGCGTAGGCGAGGGCGTCGTCATACGTGACATGCACTACCGGGTGCTGCAAGCGCCCCTTCAGGTTGCTGCCGGGCCCTTCAGGGTGCCGCCAGTTCGCGCCCGGGGTGAAGACCCACCAGCTGTACTCGGGGGCTGCCGGGTCTTTGGGTGCCTTGAACACCACGGAGCCGGGCGCTTGCAATTCGCGCGGAATGCGCGGGTTGCCAGCCCAGCCCCGTTCTGCCTGGGTGCGATAGCCCGTGGCCTTCACGAACGCCGCGAATTGCGCGTTCGTCACTTCGGTGCGGTCCATCCAGAACTCGCGCACCATGACCTCGCGGCGGGGGCTTTCTTCGGGCAGCGCGCTGTCCATCCCCATGGTGAACTTGCCACCCGGAACCCGGACTTCGCCCGGGGGGACCAAACAAGTGGCCGCAGCCGCTTGGCCCGCCTGAGTGGTCTGCCCCGGCAGGCACAGGGCAAGCCAGCAACAAGCCAAGCCGGCGCACTGTGCGAGCGCGCGGCGACGAAGGATCGGACGGGGGTGGAAAAGGGGGCGGAGCATGGGGCAAAGATAGCGCGTTCCCCGCCCCCCGTACCGGGCATGAATGTCGGGACATGACGGGTCGGCATGGTTGCCCAACGCGAAGTTCCACGCCAGCCGCGGCGCTCTTGGCTATCCTTTGTGCATGTCCAAACTTTCTCCCCACCTCCGGCAACTGGAAGCCGAGGCCATCCACATCATCCGCGAGGTGGCCGCCGAGTGCGCGCACCCGGTGATGCTCTATTCCATCGGCAAGGATTCGGGCGTCATGCTCCACCTTGCCCTCAAGGCCTTCAGCCCCGCGCCGCTGCCGTTTCCCTTGCTGCACGTGGACACGCTTTGGAAGTTCCGCGACATGATCGCCCACCGCGACGCCATTGCGGCGCGCCACGGGCTGGACTTGCGCGTGCATACCAACCCCGAAGGCGTAGCCAAGGGCATCAATCCCATCAGCTCCGGCTCTTCGCTGCATACACAGGTGATGAAGACCGACGCGCTCAAGCAGGCGCTGGACCACTACGGTTTCGATGCAGCCTTCGGTGGTGCGCGCCGCGACGAAGAAAAGAGCCGCGCCAAGGAGCGCGTGTTCTCGTTCCGTTCGGCCGGCCACGTGTGGGACCCGCGTCGCCAGCGCCCCGAACTGTGGAACCTCTACAACGCTCGCGTCCGTCCGGGCGAGTCGCTGCGCGTGTTCCCGTTGTCGAACTGGACCGAACTCGATGTGTGGGAGTACACGCGGGCGGAAAACATCCCCGTGGTGCCCCTGTACTTTGCGGCGCCGCGCCCGGTGGTGCGCCGTTCCGGTGTGTTGATTGTTCGCGACGACGACCGTCTGCCGCTCGAGCCCGGTGAAGTACCGGAAATGAAACTGGTGCGGTTCCGTTCGCTGGGCTGCTACCCGCTCTCGGCTGCCGTGGAAAGTACCGCAGCCAATCTCGACGACATCATCGAGGAAATGCGTTCCTCGCGTGAATCGGAGCGGGCAGGTCGTCTTATCGACACCGATGAGGCGGCGTCGATGGAAAAGAAGAAGCGCGAGGGTTATTTCTGATGTCCGGCAAGGCGCTTCTGCGTTTTCTCACCTGCGGCAGCGTGGACGACGGCAAGTCCACGCTCATCGGGCGGCTGCTTTACGACACCGCCAGCATTCCCACGGACCAGCTCGCCACGCTGGAGCGTGACAGTCGCAAGCATGGCACCACGGGAGCCGACCTGGACTTGGCCTTGCTGGTGGATGGTCTGGAAGCCGAGCGCGAGCAAGGCATCACCATCGATGTCGCTTACCGTTATTTCTCTTCGCCGCGTCGTGCCTTCATCGTGGCCGATACGCCGGGGCACGAGCAATACACGCGCAACATGGCCACCGGCGCTTCCAATGCCGATGCCGCCGTGTTGCTGATCGACGCGCGCAAGGGTGTGCTGACGCAAACGCGGCGCCACGCCTATATCTGTTCGCTGTTGGGTCTGCGCCATGTCGTGGCCGCGGTGAACAAGATCGATCTCGTCGAAGATGCTCCTGCCGTGTTTGCGCGCATCGAAGCGGATCTGCGTGCCTTCGCCGCCCCGCTGGGTTTCCAGACGCTGGCGGTCGTGCCGGTGTCCGCGCGTTTCGGCGATAACGTCAGCGCTCCTTCCGAGCGTCTCGCCTGGTTCCAGGGGCCCACGCTGCTGGGTTGGCTGGAAGAACTGGACGTCAGCCGCGACCGCGCAACTTCGCCGCTGCGTTTTCCGGTGCAGTACGTCAATCGCCCGAATGTGGATTTCCGCGGTTACGCGGGCACCGTCGCCAGCGGCGTGGTGCGCGCCGGCCAGCCCATCGTGGTGGCGGGCTCGGGCAAGCAGACCACCGTGGCACGCATCGTCACCGCCGAAGGCGACTTGCCCGAGGCGCAGGCTGGCGATGCGGTGACGCTGACGCTGGCAGACGAGATCGACGTGGCGCGCGGCGACGTGCTGTGCGCACCGGAAACCCGGCCCGAAGTGGCTGACCAGTTCGCTGCGCACGTGCTGTGGATGGCGGAAGAAGAACTGCTCGCTGGCCGCCCGTATTTGATGCGTCTGGGCACGGCGACGGTGCCGGTGCGCATTACGGCCATCAAGCACAAGGTGGACGTGAACTCCCTCGAGCATCACGCCGCGCGAACGCTGCATCTCAACGAGGTGGGCTTCTGCAACCTTGATACCACCACGCCGGTGGCGGTGGATGCCTTCGCCGATTTCCCCGCCACGGGCTCGTTCATTCTCATCGACCGGCAGACCAATGCCACCGTGGGTGCGGGCATGGTGTCGTTCGCTTTGCGCCGTGCCACCAACGTCCATCGCCAGGCGGTCACGGTAGACCGCGCGGCGCGCGAACGTTTGAATGCCCACCCGGCGAAGGCCGTGTGGTTCACGGGTCTCTCCGGTTCCGGCAAGTCCACCATCGCCAACCTGCTCGAGCAGAAGTTGCATGCCCACGGCATCCGCACGTATCTGCTCGACGGCGACAATGTCCGTCATGGCCTGAACCGCGACCTCGGTTTCACCGATGCGGACCGCGTGGAGAACATCCGTCGCGTGGGCGAAGTGGCACGCCTCATGACGGATGCCGGCCTCGTGGTGCTGTGCTCGTTCATCTCTCCCTTCCGTGCCGAGCGGCAGATGGTGCGTGAACTGTTCGCGCCTGGTGAGTTCATCGAGGTGTTCGTCGACACTGCCATCGAGGAGTGCATCCAGCGCGACCCGAAGGGGCTGTACGCGCGCGCTCAGGCAGGCAAGCTGAAGAACTTCACGGGGATCGACTCGCCGTACGAGGCGCCGTTGACGCCCGAGGTGCACTTGCAGACGCACGGGCATACACCGGAAGAAGCGGCAGAGCAGTTGCTGGCGGTGTTGGGGTTGTAAGAAGTCGGCAGCAAGCTGCCTCCCACAAGAAGCTGCTGTGGGAGCGAGTTGCTTTGGGAACAGACTGTTGTGGGAGCAAGCTGCTGTGGGAGCGAGCTTGCTCGCGACTCTTCCTGCCTCCAAGGCTCACCCCCTGAGCCGGTTTCCTCCTACACTGGCGGCATGGAAACCTCGCCCCGTTACGAAGCGCAAAACCCCGAAGCCCTCGCCGCAGCGCTGGAGCAGCACCCGGACTACCGCGTGCTGCGCCGTCTGGATGTCACCGGGCAGCGGCCGCCGCTCGCTACGGTAACGCCTGGCCGCGCGGCGGTCATCGACACCGAAACCACCGGTACGGACCTCGGGCGCGACCGTGTCATCGAGCTTGCCGTCGTGGTGTTCGAATACGACCGCGATACCGGCGAGATAGGCCCAGTCGTCGGGCGTTACAGTGCCTTCGAAGACCCGGGCTTCCCCATTCCGCCCGAGTCCACCGCCATCCATCACATCACCGACGACATGGTGCGCGGACAGCGCTTCAATGAGCTGGCTTTGCAGGATTGTCTGCGCGACGTGCAATTGGTCATTGCGCACAACGCCGCTTTCGATCGTCGTTTTCTCGAGCCGCGCTTTCCGCTGTTCGAAACCATGGCCTTCGGTTGCTCGCAGTACGACATACCCTGGAGCGAGGCGGGTGTTTCCAGTCACAAGCTGGAATACCTCGCTTACCGCGCCGGGTTTTTCTACGAAGGGCACCGCGCAGAGATCGACTGCCTTGCCTTGTTGCAGGTGTTGGCGCAGCCGCTGGGCGACACGGGTGGCACGGCCTTCAAGGCCTTGCTGTCGAACGCCCGGCAGGAGTCGCTGCGCGTGTGGGCCAATGAATCCCCGTTCGAGACGAAGGACATCCTGCGCGGCCGCGGTTACCGCTGGGACCCGCAGGAGCGCTGCTGGCACAAGGAACTGCGTCGCCCGGGTCTGCCGGCCGAACTGGCGTGGTTGAAGAACGCCGTTTACGGTGGGCGCGAGCGGCTGGTGAATCTCGACGTGCAGGACGCGCGCGGCCGTTATTCCGTGCGGCCCGGCAAGCGGCACCGCGAAAAGCTCTAGCCGTAGGCTTCAGCCACCGGTCGTCACGGTGGTGTCGAGCGTGATGCCTGCCACTTCATAGCCGCGGCGCAGGTCGCGGATGTGCTTGCCCATCCAGTTCAAGGCACGCGCGGCATCGCCGGCGATGATGGCCTGCGCCACCTGCTGCTCGGCATCCGCGATGCGCTTGCGGGCTTGCGGCACGCGGTCGATGACCAGTGCCAGCGTGGGTTCCAGCAAGCGCACGAGGGGTTCCTGTGCCAGTGCCAGCACGCGGTTACGGCTGGCATTCGCCACGGCGCGGAAGAACGCGCCCACATGCTCCACGGCGTGACCGGCTTCGGTGTGGTCCGCGGCATAGAGCGCCACCACGGCTTCCAGCGCCACGATGTCTTCTTCGGTTCGAGCCTGCGCAGCAGCCTCCGCCAGCGGCGGTTCCAGCACGCGCAGCGCTTCCCAGACTTCCAGCGCGGTGATGCCCTGGATGGCGAAAGCGCGCTGGAGCCCGTCCGCCAACTGCGCGGCGCGGGGCTGCGTGACCACCATGCGCTTGCTGCCGCGCTGACGCGTCAGCAGACCTTGGCTTTCCAGGTCGCGCAGTGCTTCGCGGAGCGTGCCGCGGTTCACGCCGAACTTCTCCGCGAGTTCCGCTTCGGGCGGCAGGCGTTCGCCGTGGGGCAGAGTGCGGTCGAGAATGCGTTCGAGAATGGCGTCCGCCACCTTGCGGTAAGCGGGCACCAGCCGGACGGGAGTGAATTCAACGCTCAAACCAGCACCTTCCTGCTTGCGCGACACCTTGTTGTCGCGAGCCTTCCCGGGTTCTTGCCCCGCTCAAGCGGCCTCGAACAATTGACGGCCGATGAGCATGCGCCGAATCTCCTGCGTGCCTGCGCCAATCTCGTAGAGCTTGGCGTCGCGCAGCAGCCGACCGGCGGCGTATTCATTGATGTACCCGTTGCCACCCAGCGCCTGAATGGCTTCGAGCGCGGCGCGGGTAGCCCGCTCCGCGGCGTACAGGATACAACCGGCGGCGTCCTGACGGGTGACGCGGTCGCGGTCGCAGGCGGCGGCCACGGCGTACACGTAGGCCCGCGAGGCATTCAGCTCGGTGTAGAGGTCGGCCACTTTTGCCTGCATCAATTCGAAAGTCCCGATGGCGGCGCCGAACTGGCGGCGCTCACGAACATAGGGCAGCACCACATCGAGCGCCGCGGCCATCAGGCCCAGTGGCCCGCCCGCCAGCACCACTCGTTCGTAGTCCAGGCCCCGCATCAGCACCTTCACGCCGCCATTCACCTCGCCCAGCACGTTCGCCGCCGGGACGCGACAGTCGCGGAACACGAGTTCGCAGGTGTTCGAGCCCCGCATGCCGAGCTTGTCGAGCTTGGGCGAACTGCTGAAACCGGCGAAATTGCGCTCGACGATGAAGGCCGTGATGCCCTTGGGGCCGGCGGCTGGGTCGGTCTTGGCATAGACCACCAGCACGTCGGCGTCCGGACCATTGGTAATCCACATCTTGGTGCCGTTCAGCACGAAGTGGTCGCCTTCCCGCACGGCGCGCAGCTGCATGGACACCACGTCGCTGCCGGCATTCGGCTCGGACATCGCCAGTGCGCCCACGTGTTTTCCGCTTACCAGTTTCGGCAGGTAGCGGTCGCGCTGGGCATCCGTGCCGTTCAGCTTCAGCTGGTTCACGCAGAGGTTGCTGTGGGCGCCGTACGAAAGGCCCACCGAACCGGAGGCGCGCGAGATTTCTTCCATGGCCACGGTATGGGCCAGGTAGCCGAGCCCCGCGCCGCCCCAGCGTTCCGGTACGGTAATGCCCAGCAGCCCCTGTTCGCCGAGCAAGGGCCAGAATTCGGGGGGAAACTGGTTGTCGCGGTCGATGTCGGCGGCGCGCGGGGCGATGGTGTCCTGCGCGAAGCGGCGGACCTGTTCGCGGACGGCTTGGGTCGTCTCGTCCAGCCCGAAATCGAAGTCGGTCACGGTGCAGACAGGCATTTTCGGTTGTCTCGTTCGAAAATCGAATGATATGATTGTTCAACAATCAAATCCAAGGCGCAAGCCGCTTCACGGGAAAAAGCCCATGGCAACGCTTCCTCCGTTGGTCTCTGGTCACGTGCTGGGTACGACCATCAACCCGCAATCGGCGGAGTTCGCGGCCAATCGCGACGCCATGGCAGCATTGGTGGCGGATTTGCAGGTGCAGTTGGCTCGCGTCGGCAACGGCGGCAGCGCCGAGGCACGCGCGAAGCACACTGCCCGCGGCAAGTTGCTGGTTCGTGACCGGGTAGCCGCGTTGCTGGACCCTGGCAGCCCGTTCCTGGAGCTTTCACCCCTGGCGGCTCATGGCCAGTACGGCGACGAGGTGCCGGCCGCCGGTATCGTCACCGGCATCGGGCGGGTTGCCGGGCGAGAGTGCGTCGTCGTCGCCAACGACGCCACCGTCAAGGGCGGCACGTATTACCCGCTCACCGTGAAGAAGCATCTGCGCGCGCAGGAGATCGCGGCGGAAAACCACCTCCCGTGCCTTTATCTGGTGGACTCCGGCGGCGCCTACCTGCCGGCGCAGGACGAGGTCTTCCCCGACCGCGACCACTTCGGGCGCATTTTCTTCAATCAAGCGAACCTGTCGGCTGAAGGCATTCCGCAGCTGGCCGTGGTCATGGGGTCGTGCACGGCCGGTGGCGCCTATGTGCCCGCCATGGCGGATGAAGCCATCATCGTCAAAGAGCAGGGCACCATCTT
>JBEGRA010000350.1:0-3689 GCA_041180705.1 Pseudomonadota bacterium
GACAGCGCCTTCTACACCTGGATCTACCGCATCGCCATCAACACCGCGAAGAACGCGCTGGTGGCGGCGAAGCGCCGGCCGCTGGACTACGACCTGGACCTGCAGGACCCGGAGCAGAACGAGCGCGCCGGGCGCCTGCGCGACGAGGCCACGCCGGAAAGCCTGCTGCTCACCGATGAAATCCGCCAGACCGTGGACGCCGCCATCGGGGCCCTCCCCGAAGACCTGCGCCGTGCCGTGGTGCTGCGCGAATACGACGGCCTCAGCTACGAGGAAATCGCCGCGGTGATGGAGTGCCCCGTGGGCACCGTCCGTTCCCGTATTTTCCGCGCCCGCGAGGCCATCGACCGCCAGCTGCGCCCTGTTTTCGACGCCGGTCTCGGTCGCCCCGACGACCGTTCCGGCCTTTGAAGGACCCCGCCATGAGCGAACGACTCCATGAACAACTCTCTGCCCTGCTGGACGGTGAACTGCCCGCCGGCGAGGCCGAACTGCTGCTGGCGCGGCTCCAGCGGGACCCGGCACTGCGGGCGACCCTGGGGCGCTACACCTTGGCCGGCGATGCCATCCGCATCGCCAGCCTCGGGGCTGCTGCAACGGTCGCTCCGGCGGCTTCCGCCGGCTTTGCGTCCCGGATCAGCGCCGCCATCGAGTCGGAGGCGCAGCAGGAGGCGTCCGTGCTGGCCGGTCTCGGTGTGGTGGAGCCGCGTGCTGCGGCTGCTACTCCCGCTGTTGCACAGGCTGCTTCTCGCCCGGCGTCGGTACGCGGTCGTCGTCGCCTCGCGGCGGCCGGCCGTTGGCTGCGCCCCCTGGGTGGGGTTGCCATGGCAGCGGGTGTCGCCGGTCTCGCCCTCATGGCTCTGCCGCAGGGGCGGGTGGGGGAGGCCGGCCCCACGGTGGCGTCCGTGCCCGCTGCGGTCACTGCGCCTGCGGCGGTGGCACCGGCACCTGCCGTTGCGCCAGTCGCTGCTCCCGCCCCGATGCTGGCGGCAGCTTCTTCCGTCACCAGTGCCGGGCTTCCCGTTTTCGACCGCTCCGGTGAACCCGCCAGCTACACCACGCCGCTCAGCGTCGGCGGGCCTTCGCCCACGTTCATTCCGTCTGCGGAACTGGCGAGCTATGTCGTGGCGCATTCCGAAGTAAGCGGCCCGCTGGCCCGTCGCAACGTGCTGACGGGGCTCGCGGCCGAGCCCGCGCCGCCGGCCGTGGCGCCGGCCAATGCGGCTGACCCGGACCTGGAGTCGCGCAAGCCTTGAGACGGCGCAGCCTCCTCGTCTTCCTCTCCGCGCTCTGGCTGGGCGCTTCGGCAGCCTCGGCAGTCGGAGCGGAAGCGGGGAGTGCGGCGCCCGAGGAACTGCTCGAGCGCATGTCCACCGCTCTCGCCACCCGTAGCTACGACGGCGAGTTCCTGCGCATGGCGGATGGTCGCGTGGACCGCTTCCGCGTCATTCACCGCCGCGAGTCGGCCGGGTTCACCGAGCGGGTCTACGTGGTCACCGAGCCGGGTCGTCCCGGGCGAGAAATCATCAGGCAGGGCAAGGAGTTGCGCCGCTATCTTCCGGAAACCCGGCAAGTGGTGGTGGGTCGTGCCAGCGGCACGGAAGGGGCCTTGCTGGGCTACCTTCCGGTGTTCCAGGACGGGCCGGACCAGCCCTACGAATTGGTAGCCGAAGGCCGCTCCACCAGCACAACCGGGCGTCCCGCCCGCGTCCTTCAGGTGCGTGCCCGTGACGATTATCGGCTGGGTTATCGGCTGTGGGTGGACGAGGCGACAGCCATGCCCACGCGCACTGACCTGCTGGACCCCCAGGGTCGCATCGTCGAGCAGTTGGTGTTCACCGAACTGCGTCTGCGGAACCAGATCGGCGACGAGGAACTGCAGCCGGCCCCGGCCGTGCGCGGTTATGCCCGTGTCACTTCCGGCCCCGAGGCCTTGCCGCCGGGCGTGGAACCCCTGCGCAGCGGCTGGCACGTGGCCCACCTGCCGCCGGGCTTCCGGCTCGTTCAGCGCCTGTTCAAGTGGCTGCCGGGGGCGGCCTCGCCGGCGACCCACCTGGTGGTGTCGGACGGCGTGGCCACGGTGTCCGTGTTCGTCGAGCGGCCGGGGCTGGGCCGGGTCCCCCGCGTGGGCTCCGGGCGGATCGGCGCTGCAGCCGCGTACTCCACGGTCGTGGAGGGCCATCAGGTGACGGCCGTGGGCGAAGTGCCGCCGCGCACCGTGGAAGCCATTGCCCGGCAGGTGGTGCCGCAATGACCGCAACGCCCGCCCCGGTCGTGGTGGTCTGGTCGCGGGAAGAATGCCCACTCTGCGATGAACTGCTCGCGGAACTCTGGCCCTTGCTGCAGGAGCGCGGCTTGCAGCCCCAGGTGCGTGACGTGGATGCGGACCCGGTGGCCCTGCGGCGTTATGGGTGGAAGGTGCCGGTGGTGGAGGTGGACGGCGAGGCGGTCTGCCATGGCCATCTCGATGCCGCAGCGGTGCTGGAAGTTCTCGGCGCGCCACACGTTTCACCGGTATAATCAACGGTTTAACGCTTCCCCTTGGGCTCGCCCGGTTTCCCGGTGGGCCACCCCCAAATGCAAAACATTCGCAATTTTTCCATCATCGCCCACGTCGACCATGGCAAGTCCACCCTGGCGGACCGCTTCATCCAGATGTGCGGCGGCCTCGAGCAGCGTGAGATGCAGTCGCAGGTGCTCGACTCCATGGACCTGGAGCGCGAGCGCGGCATCACCATCAAGGCGCAGAGCGTCACGCTCTACTACACCGCCAAAGACGGCATCCGCTACCAGCTGAATTTCATCGACACCCCCGGCCACGTGGACTTCAGCTACGAAGTCTCCCGGTCGCTCGCCGCCTGCGAGGGCGCCTTGCTGGTCGTGGACGCCGCGCAGGGGGTGGAGGCGCAGTCCGTCGCCAACTGCTACACCGCGCTGGACCAGGGCCTCGAGGTGCTGCCGGTCATCAACAAGATCGACTTGCCCTCTGCAGACCCGGAACGGGTCATGAAGGAAGTGGAAGAGATCATCGGCATCGACGCCAGCGAGGCGGTCGGTGTCAGCGCGAAGACGGGTCAGAACGTCGACCTGCTCCTCGAAGAGTTGGTGAAGCGCATCCCGGCCCCCAAGGGCGACCCGAAGGCCCCGCTGCAGGCGCTTATCATCGACTCGTGGTTCGACAACTACGTGGGCGTGGTGTCGCTGGTGCGCGTCATGAACGGCACCCTGAAGCCGGGCCAGAAGCTGCGCGTGTGGTCCACGGGCCGTGCGCACGAATGCAGCCGCGTGGGCCGCTTCACGCCGAAGCGCGTCGACACCGAAAGCCTCTCGGCCGGTGAAGTGGGCTTCGTCATCGCCGGCATCAAGGAGATCGACGGCGCGCCGGTGGGTGACACCATCACGCTCGAGTCGAACCCTTGCACGGAATCCCTCGCCGGCTTCAAGAAGGTGCAGCCGCGCGTGTTCGCGGGCCTGTTCCCGGTGAGCACGGAAGACTACGAACAGTTCCGCGATGCCCTGCAGAAGCTGAAGCTCAACGACTCGGCGCTGGTGTACGAACCGGAAGTGTCCACGGCGCTCGGCTTCGGCTTCCGCATCGGCTTCCTCGGCCTGCTGCACATGGAGATCGTGCAGGAGCGTCTGGAGCGCGAATACAACCTCGACCTCATCACCTCCGCGCCCACGGTGGT
>JBEGRA010000351.1:0-3180 GCA_041180705.1 Pseudomonadota bacterium
CATCAGCGCAAAGGCTGCCTCATCAGCCAACGCGAAGTCGGCGTGCATTCACCGTCGTTCGCCTCGGCCGTGCACGGTGCGCTTCGCGAAGATCCGGACGTCATCCTCGTCGGCGAAATGCGCGACCTGGAAACCATCAGCATTGCGGTCACGGCTGCCGAGACCGGCATCCTCGTCATGGGGACACTGCACACCAACGGCGCCGCGCCCACCATCGACCGCATCATCAATGCCTTCCCGGCAGACAAGCAGGGGCAGGTTCGCGCCATGCTCTCCACCAGCCTCCGCGGCGTGGTGTCACAGCAGCTTGTGCCCACCGCGGGAAACCCCGGGCGCGTGGCCGCTCTCGAGATCATGGTGAACACGCCGGCCGTGGCGAACCTCATTCGCCAGGGCAAGAACGACCAACTCGAAACCGTCATGCAGTCCGGTTCACAGCACGGCATGCGCACCATGGACATGGCTTTGCAGCAGTTGCTGGAGGCACGCCGTATCACCGGCAAGAGCGCCTACGCCAAGGCCTTCAACAAAGCGAAGTTCGAGCAGTACCGCGACCGCGAGCCAGGCTGACAGCCGGTCATGCAACTCCACGCCGATCTCGCCCTGCCCGCAGACGTGAATAGCGACTTGCTGGAATGGACCGCGTCGCCAGCCCCGGGCGTGTTCCGGAGGATGATCGAGCGCGACGGCGCGGAGCAGGCCCGCTGCACTTCTCGGGTTACCTACGCCCCGGGGTCCGTGTTTCCGCCCCATGGGCACCCCTTCGGCGAGGAAATCCTCGTGTTGTCGGGCACCTTCCACGACGAGCACGGCACCTACCCCGTCGGCACCTTCATGCGTAACGCCCACGGCGAAACCCATGCGCCGGGCAGCGTGCCGGGCTGCGAACTGCTGGTGAAGCTGCGCCACCTCACGGCAAACCGCGCGGCGGCACCCAGCCTGTCCACGTCTGGACGGCTGGTGGTGAATACGGGCGCAGACAACCCAGCCTGGCGTTCCCTGCCGGCGCTGCAAGGTAACCTTCGGGGACTTTGGCTGGGCGGCGTCGGCGACGAGGCCAGCTGGTTGCTGGAGGCGACACCCGGCGCACGTTTCCAACTACCGCATGCCGTGGACCAAGCACCAGCGGGCGAAGAGCTTTACGACCTCGCGACCGGCCAATGGCTGCGACGCCCGCCGGGCAGCCGCGAAATCTTCACGGCGCCGGACGGCGGCCGGTTCTTCGCGAAAGTCGGCCATCTGGCCCCGGAGCCGGCAGCCACTTTGGCATAATGGTCCATTACCTTTTGGACCTCCGCCCGCCATGCGCCGCATTCTCGTCACCAGTGCCCTGCCCTACGCCAACGGCCCCCTGCACCTCGGCCATCTGGTCGAATACACCCAGACCGATATCTGGGTGCGCCACCAGAAACTGGCCGGCAACGAGTGCTACTACGTCTGCGCGGACGACACCCATGGCACCCCCATCATGCTGCGTGCCCAGTCGGAAGGCATCACGCCGGAAGAACTGATCGCTCGCGTCGGCGCCGAGCATGCGGCGGACTTCGCCGCCTTCGGCATTGCGTTCGACCATTTCCACAGCACCAACGCTCCCGAGAACCGCGCTCGCACCGAGCAGATTTTCCAGGCCTTGGACGCGGGCGGGCATATCGCGCGCCGCACCATCCGTCAGGCCTACGACGCGAAGGCGGGCATGTTCCTGCCGGACCGCTACGTGAAAGGCACCTGCCCCCGCTGCAAAGCTCCGGACCAGTACGGCGACAGCTGCGAGAAATGCGGCGCCACGTATTCCCCCTCCGAACTCATCGACCCCGTCTCGGCCGTGTCCGGCACCACGCCGGAAGAGCGCGACAGCGAGCATCTCTTCTTCCAGCTGGGCCACTTCGAAGCCCTCCTGAAAGACTGGGTGCGTAGCGGCACCGTCGATGCAGGAGTAGCCAACAAGCTGGATGAATGGTTCAGTGCCGGTCTTCGCGACTGGGACATCTCGCGCGACGCGCCGTACTTCGGCTTCGGCATTCCGGGTGCCCCGGGCAAGTTCTTCTACGTGTGGCTGGATGCGCCCATTGGCTACATCGGCAGCTTCGACGCCTTGTCCACCAAGCGTGGCGTGGATATGGCCGCAGCGCATGCCGAATTCTGGGAAGCGGAAGGTGCACGTGCCGCGGGCACCGAGCTGTACCACTTCATCGGCAAGGACATCCTCTACTTCCACGCCCTGTTCTGGCCGGCCGTGTTGCATGGCGCTGGCATGCGCACGCCCAATGGCGTGTTCGTCCACGGGTTCCTCACGGTGAACGGACAGAAGATGTCCAAGAGCCGCGGCACTTTCATCACCGCGCGCCAGTACCTCGACCTGCTGCCTGCAGAGCCGCTGCGCTTCTATTTCGCCAGCAAGCTCACCCCGGGCCTGGACGACATGGACCTGAGCCTCGAGGACTTCACCAGCCGTTTCAACGCGGAAGTGGTCGGCAAGGTCGTGAACATCGGCAGCCGCTGTGCCGGCTTCCTGACGCGCAGCTTCGAAGGCCGGCTCGCTGCCAGCCTGCCGGAGCCGGCCTTGTTCGCCGAATTCGCGGCTGCGCGCCCGCGCATCCAGGCGCTTTACGAAGCACGCGACTACGCGGCCGCCGTACGTGAAGTGATGGCACTGGCGGACAAGGCCAACCAGTACATCGACACGCAGAAGCCCTGGCTGCTGGCCAAGGACCCGGCGCGCGCTGCCGAAGTTCAGGCCGTGTGCACGCAGGGCCTGAACCTATTCCGCTCGCTGGTGGGTTTCCTGAAGCCGGTCATGCCGCAACTGGCCGCCGGTGCCGAAGCGTTCCTGCAGGCGCCCATCACTCGTTGGGAACAGCTGGATACGCCGCTGCTTGACCATGCCATCCGCCCCTACGCGGCACTCGCTACGCGGCTGGATGCCAAGGTGGTGTCACAACTGGTGGTGGCGCCGCCGACGGCGGAAGGAGAGAAGAGTCGCGCGCAAGCTCGCTCCCACAAGGAAGGGGGCTCTTCCAAGGAGGGTGGCGCTTCCAAGGCAGCCGCTGCCGAGAAGAGCACCGCTGCCGCTCCCGCCGAGATCGACATGGAAGCGCTGATGAAGGTGGAACTGCGCGTGGCCGAGGTGCTCGAAGCCTCGACAGTCGACGGTTCCGACAAGTTGCTGAAGCTACGCGTCAG
>JBEGRA010000352.1:0-3452 GCA_041180705.1 Pseudomonadota bacterium
CCGGCGGGAACGGGCGGGTAATGCAGCACGCGCAGCACGCTGTTGCCGAGCTGGACCTTGTCCGCGAAGTAGTCGAGCGGCAGTTCCAGGAAGGCGGCGATGGCGTGAAGCAGCCGGGCACCGAGAGCGTCGAAGGCTTCGAACAAGCCGTAGGCGTGTTCGCGGAAACCCGGTACCTCTTCCACCCAGAGGTTGTCGGGCATGTAGCGGCGGTAGGGGTGCCCTTCAGGCAGTTCGCGCCCCAGATGCCAGAACTCCTTGAGGTCTCGATGGGTGGCGCCCTTGGCCGTTTCCACCCCGAAAGGCGTATAGCCCCTCGCACCCCCTTGCCCGGCGACGTGATAGCGGCGCTTGGTCGCTTCCGGCAAGGAGAAAAACTGCTGGAAGCGTTCCAGGGTGCCGTCGACGAGTGCGGTGGGCAAACCGTGGTTGGCAATGACGGCGAAGCCGTAGCGGGCGTACGACTGCCCCATGGCGGCCGCGAAGCCGTTGAAGTCGGAGTCGTAGTGCGCGAAGTCAACGGGCTGGATGGCGGAGGTGGTGGTCGTCATGGTGAGGGACTGTAGTCGATTTCGACGGTGGCATGGACCAGCGCCGGGTAATGCGCGAGATGCTCGCGGACGGCGAGGGCGGTGAGCGTGGGGGAGGTGGTGGCCAGGCGTAATACGCAAGCGAACTGATGTCGCCCTATCCGCCAGACGTGCAGGTCCGTCACGTGCGTGCTGGCGGCTTCCGGGAGATGTGCAACGACGCCGCGCAGTTCGTGGGCCAAGGGGTGGTCCATTTCGCGGTCGAGCAGAATACGGCTGCCCTCGCGGAGCAACCCGATGGCCCAACGGGTGACCAGCACGGCTCCCACCAGTCCCATCGCCGGGTCCAGCCAACTCCAGCCGAAATGCAAGCCACCCAGCAGGGCCACGATGGCCAGCACGGAGGTGGCGGCGTCGGCGATGACGTGCAGCCTGGCTGCATGGAGGTTCAGATCGCCGTCCGGAGAATGGGGTGTACTGCGGGTATGCCCATGATGATGGCCACCTTGGCCGTGGTCATGGTGCCCGTGCCCATGCTGACCGTGATGGTCATGATGGTCGTGCCCATGATGTCCGTGGTGGTCATGCCCATGCCCATGGTGGTGATGGTGACCGGCGCGCCCGAGTATCCAGGCGCAAAGCAGGTTCACCAGCAAGCCCAGTACCGCCACCCCGAGGGCCTGCTCGTAGTGAATGGCGGCCGGGAAAAGCAGGCGCTCCACACTGGCGACCACCATGATGCCTGCGACGCCCAGCAGAAACACCGCGCTGGTATAGCCGGCCAGTACTTCGATTTTCCAGCTGCCGAAAGCGAATCGCGGGTCCGCTGCCAAACGCCGTGCCGAGGTATAGGCGAAGGTGCTGAGGCCAATGGCCACGGCATGCGAACCCATGTGCCAGCCGTCGGCGAGCAGTGCCATGGAGCGATACACCATGCCGGCGATGATTTCGCCGAGCATCATGGCGAGCGTAATCCACAGCACGACGCGGGTGCCGCGCTCCGCCGCGCGGTTGCCATGGTCGAAGTCGTGCGAGTGAGCCGGGTCGTGGTGCATGGAGTGGGTTTTGCCTCAGAAGCCGAAGGACTGGCCGGCCCCGAGCAAGGTGGCGACGCCGAGCGCGGCGAAGAGCGCGGCGGCGATGCGATGGACCAACTTCACGGGCAAGCGTCCGGCCAAGCGGTCACCCAGCAGGACGGCCGGTACGTTTGCGAGCAACATGCCGAGCGTGGTTCCGGTGACCACCTGGAAGAAAGCGTCGTATTTGGCCGCGAGAGCGACGGTGGCAATCTGCGTCTTGTCACCCATTTCGGCGAGGAAAAACGCGATGAGCGTAGTTCCGAACACTCCGAAACGCACAAGGTTCGTTTCTTCATCGTCGATCTTGTCGGGGACGAGAATCCAGGCACCCATGGCGATGAAGGAAACGCCCAATACCCACCGCAGCGTTTCCGGGCCCATCCAGGTGGTGATGAGGGTGCCCAAGGCGCCGGCAAAGCCATGGTTGGCGATGGTGGCCAGCAGGATGCCGAGGATGATGGGCCCGGGCTTGCGGAACTTGGCCGCCAGCAGAAAGGCCAGCAACTGGGTCTTGTCGCCGATTTCGGCGAGGGCGACGACGCCCGTGGAAAAAAGTAGTGCTTCCATGATGCGCGTCGAGGATATAGGACCCCCCGGGGGGCGGCAATGAGATTGCCGGTTGAAACGGCGCCCGAAGGGGCTGAAAATGGGGGATGACTTCAGACATCCCTTCGGAATCCCCGGCAGTGCCCGTGGCCAGCGCCGAGTCCGGCGCAAGCGCCCCGAGCGCCGCGCCGCGCCGCTTGCCGGCGACGGCCGAATGCTCTCGCGAGGCCACGGAAGCGCGTCTGGCGCGGTTGCGTCAG
Organism: Pseudomonadota bacterium; assembly: GCA_041180705.1. GTDB lineage: Bacteria > Pseudomonadota > Gammaproteobacteria > Steroidobacterales > Steroidobacteraceae > CAIOHZ01. The sequence continues at coordinate 2,416 of JBEGRA010000352.1, forward strand.
GACGGTTACACCGTGGACCACCTCGCCGGCAGCGCGCCCGACCTCGACCCGGCCCAGTTGGCCGGCTCCATCGAGGGGCACATCGGCTACGCCCGCATGCCCATCGGCGTGGCGGGTCCGTTGAAGGTGCAGGGCGCGCATGCGAATGGAGATTTCTTCGTTCCTTTCGCCACCAGCGAAGGCACGCTCGTGGCTTCCTTCCAGCACGCCTTCAACGCCATCAACCGTTCGGGTGGCGCCAGAACGGCGGTCACCGATGAACGCGTCGGACGTGCGCCCTGCTTTGAATTTGCAGACCTTCCCACCGCGGCAGCGTTCGTGGGTGAAGTCCACCGGTTGCGCGTGCAGTTGGAAGAAGCCGTGCGCGGCACTTCGCGTTTTTGCCGCTTGCGTGAAGTTCATCCGGCTGTCATCGGCAACACCGTTTACGTGATGCTCGAATTCGCCACCGGCGATGCCGCCGGGCAGAACATGGTCACGGCCGGTGCGCAGGCTGTGTGCGAGTGCTTGCTCGCGCATGCGACACAGAAGCCGCGCACTTGGCTCGTCGAATCCGCGCTGTCCGGCGACAAGCGCGCCACCGCCATGGCCTTCCGCGGCGCTCGCGGACGCAATGCCAGTGCCGAGGTGGTGCTTTCGCCAAAAGTCATTCGCGGCTACTGGCGCGCCGACCCGGCCGCCATGGTCCGTTGCTGGCAGCAGGCGGTCGCCGGCATGGCCCAGAGCGGGGCTACGGGCTTGCAGGGCAATGCAGCCAATGCCGTCGCGGCGCTGTTCATTGCCTGCGGGCAAGACGTCGCCTGCGTCTGCGAGGCGAGCACGGCCCTAACGCGCGTCGAACTCACGCGCGAGGGTGACGTGTACATGTCGGTCACCCTGCCCAACCTCATCGTGGGTACCGTGGGCGGCGGCACGTATTTGCCTACCGCGCAGGAGTGCCTGGCCATGCTGGGTTGCCGCGGCACCGGCAACGCCGCCAAGTTCGCGGAAATCATCGCGGCCGTGGTGCTGGCGGGTGAACTCTCCATCGTCGGCGC
>JBEGRA010000353.1:0-7157 GCA_041180705.1 Pseudomonadota bacterium
CCCAGCTGAAGATGCGCTGGTCGAATTCGGGATGCAGACCCACCGAATGGTAAACAGCGCTGCAGCGCTCGATGAGCCCGGGGAGGATTTCGTCGATGTCGCTGATGGGGAAAGCGTCATCAGCACCATGGTCCCGCACGGCGCCCTCTGGGCCAGCGCGCGAACCGTCCCAGAGTTCACGTACCGGGTCGCGGTCGCGAACGAACAGGATGAACTCGCCCTGCTCGCGCCCGGGCACCAGCACAGCCACGGCCTCCGGTTCGGCAAAGCCCGTGAGGTACCAGAAGTCGCTGTCCTGACGGTACGCATATTCGACATCGTTGTTGCGATGACGCACGGGGGCAGCGGGCAGGATGGCGATGGTGCCAGGACCCATCTGCTTCATGAGCTGCCGGCGACGGCGCGCGAATTCGTCGCGGCGCAAGCGCGGAGCGACGGGAAGGGGGGAAACGGCGTTCACGGCGACTGGCAGCGCCACGCGCTAGTGACGTGGCGTCGCGCCGGCCGCAGAGAGGCCGAGAGCGCGCTCGCGCAGTGGAGCGAGTTCCTCGAATACCAGTTGCGTGCCCGCACGGACGTATTCCACGAGTTCGGCGTAGTCCGCCTCGGCAGACTCCTGTTCTTCGACCGTGGGCTCCAGGTCGGAAGCGCGCGTCAGTTCAGTGAAGTCCTTCAGCACCTCACCCACCTCACCGGGGATGCGGTCGGGTGAAGGCAGCCCCCCCGCCCCCAGCCCATAGAGAAAGCCGGTGCACCACGAAATGAGCGCACGCACGCGCTGCGGCAACGGCGTCTCGTCGTCCGGCAGCAGAGGCGCGAACTCCATGGACTGCCCCCCCAGTGCCTGGGAGGTGTCATGAAAGACGCTCTCCAACAGCGCCACGAGCGCGGGGCCGCTGTCCTCGTCCGCGTCCTCGTCTTCCGGCATGACCTCCGCCAGCCAATGCTCGAAACGGTAAGCGGCTACCGCGCAGAGCGACCCGGCCAGACAGCCGTGAGCTTCCGCAGCGTCGACCGGGGAACCGGCCGCCGCGAAACTGCGGTCCAGATGGTTGAACGGGGCGATGGAGGCCATCCGCACATGTTACCGCAGCCAGCTCGAACCAGCCCGCCGAACCGTTGCGGGCAAGCCGCATTGACTCCGCCGGGCGTGCGCCCCAAGATGCGCCCATGAGCGACACCAACCCCACCGCCATCGAACAGGAAATGAAGCGCCTCGAGCGCCGCCTGGACGAGTTGCTGCGCGCGGTGGACCTGCTCCGCGAAGAGAACCGTGCCCTGCGTCAGCGCCAGGAAGCGCTCAACGCGGAACGTTCGGCCCTCATGCAGAAGAACGAGCAGGTCCGTACCCGCGTCGAGGCCATGATCGGCCGCCTCAAGTCCATGGAGCAGGGAACGTGAGCAACGCCGCCTCCAAGCCGCCCGCAGAAGCCGTGGTCTCGCGCGTCAGCGTGCGGCTGCTGGAAAAGGACTACCAGTTTGCCTGCGCCCCCGAGGAGCGCGCGCACCTGCTCGACTGCGCAGAGTTCCTGAATTCCCGCATGCGCGAAATCCGCGATAGCGGCAAGGTAGTCGGGCTGGATCGCGTCGCCGTCATGGCCGCACTGAACATCACCGACGAACTGTTGAAGCTGCGCATGCGCGGCGGCGATACGGACGGTTCGTTGGCCGAGCGCATGAAGTCCATGCGCGAGAAGGTCGAAGGCGCGCTGCAGGACAGCCGCCAGATGACGATCGACTGAAGACAGAACAGGGGGGTGCCACCGGCTCCCCGAACGATTGGCGCCGCCTGCGGTGTTCGAGCATTGGGCCTGGGTACCCCTCGACCCTAATTTGCTTAACCCCGGGGCAATGGGTCATCGGCAGCATTGTGCAAGTCCGCTACGAGCGGAAAGCCTTAAGTGCCTTTGGCTCGCCCCACTTGTTGCCTTGGATCGAGGGCAACGGCTCAGCACGGCACAGGTGGACGGCGCCATCTCCCTTACCCCGGGCAGGGCAACCTGTCCGGGGTTTCCTTTGCCTGTGAAGCCCGTCGTGCGGCTTCACAGGCAACAGGCCATCGCCCCTGGAATTGCCGATGACGCATGCAGCCTCCACGGCCACCAGCGCCGCCACCGCCTCTGCGGATACCGCCAGCTACTTGCCGGATTTCCCCACACTCCGCCGCACCGCTCGTCAGGCACGGCGCAGTCTGCCGCTGGCGGCACGCAATGCCGAAGCCCTTGCCGCGGCCATGGCCTTCGCCCGCTGCCTGCGCTGGCGTGCCGGACAACACATCGCTTTCTATGCGCCCTTGCGCGAAGAATTCCCAACGAATGAACTCATGCGTCTCGCCTGGCAACGCGGCTGCACGGTGTATCTGCCCGTCATCGCGCATCGACGTCTGCGCTTGCTGCGCTTCGCTGCCGTGCCACGTCCGGCAGCCGCGCCGAAAGGTCGGCGCGCGCCGGCCGGCACAGCGATGCGACGCAACTCATTGGGTATCGAAGAGCCGTCGACGCCCCGCCACCAATGGCGGCGGGCGCGGGACCTCGATGTCATTGCCATGCCCCTCGTGGCCTTCGATTCGCAAGGGCACCGGCTCGGCATGGGTGGCGGGTACTACGACCGCGCATTGGCCGGCACTGCCGGACGCAAGCCCTGGCGCCTGGGTCTTGCCCACGCGTGCCAGCAGTTGCCGCGCGTGCCGTGCCGCGCGTGGGACATGCCACTCGACGCACTGCTCACCGGCGACGGCTTGCGCCGATTTGTGCGCGCTCGCTGAGCACCCAATGAAAACCACTAGATTCCAAGCACTTGCAGGAAAGACCTCATGAACCACTGGCTGATGAAATCGGAACCCTCGGTGTTCGGACTCGCCGACTTCAAGAAGGCGCCGAAGCGCACCACCATGTGGGATGGCGTGCGCAACTATCAGGCGCGCAACATGCTTCGCGACCAGATGGGTGTCGGTGACACCGCTTTTCTGTACCACTCCAACTGCGATGCGCCCGGTATCTACGGCGTGCTCGAAGTGGTGAAGGCCGGCTACCCGGACCCGACACAGTTCATCCCGGGACACGACCACCAGGACGTCGACAGCAAGCCGGAAGACCCGCGATGGTTCGTGGTGGACGTACGGCTGGTGCGCGCCATGGCCGCGCCAGTGCTGCTGGAAACCCTTAAAAACAAGCCACTTCCGGCGTTGAACGACATGCTCATCCTGCGTCGTGGCAACCGCCTATCCGTCACGCCGATCACGGCGGCCGAGTGGGCTGCGGTGCTCTCGCTGGAAGCTTCAGCGGCCGGAACGAAGCGTTGATGTCCGTACATGGGGCATGAACGAGTCTGCCTCGCGCGCTGACGACAGCGTCTTCAAAGCACTCGCTCTGGAACAAGCGGAAAAAAAATTGCAAGGGGTATTGCTTGTTTTTATTCCGACTGTGTATATACTCAAACCCGGACTAACCTGATATGGAGTTTCATCATGGCTGCTAAGAAGAAAGCTGCGAAGAAGAAAGTTGCGAAGAAGAAGGCTGCTGCCAAGAAGAAGTAATTCTTCCGAAGCCGCAGAAGGGCGGCGGAACCGCAAGGACTCCACCTCCCCTTCGCACTTCCAAGACTAGGCCCGCGCAAGCGGGCCTAGTCGTTTCTGCCCCCGCTAGTTCTCCGCTACTCTCCCGGGCCCGCATCCGAGCGGATGCCCGCCAAACACTGGAAAACAAGGACCCGCACGATGTCAGCAGACAACCGCAAGAAGGCCGCCGCGGAAGCCGCCATGCGCTACGTGGAAGACGGCATGATCGTTGGCGTGGGCACGGGCTCCACCGTGAACCACTTCATCGCCGCCCTCGCCCATCGCCGCCATGACATCCGCGGCGCCGTATCGAGCAGCGAAGCCAGCACCCGGCTCCTGCGCGCTGCCGGCATCGAAGTGATGGACCTGAACTCCACCGGCGACCTGTCGCTGTATGTCGATGGTGCGGACGAAGCCACGCGCCACGGCGCGCTCATCAAGGGCGGCGGTGCCGCACTGACTCGCGAGAAGATCGTCGCTGCGGCGTCCCGCAAGTTCGTGTGCATCATGGACGACAGCAAACTGGTGGACGTGCTGGGACGCTTTCCTCTACCGGTGGAAGTCATCCCCATGGCGCGTTCCTACGTGGCGCGGCAAATCGTTGCGTTAGGCGGGCAACCCGTACTGCGCGAGGGGGTCATCACGGACAACGGCAACTGCATCATCGACGTGCACAACCTTTCCATCACGGACCCTGTAGCGCTCGAGTCTGCGTTGGACCACGTGGCCGGCGTGGTGACGAACGGTCTGTTCGCCCGCCGCGGTGCCGACGTCCTGCTCGTCGGCCGGGACACGGGCGTCGAGACGCTGGACCCACGCCGCGCATGACGGCAAACGCAGAGCCACGCCGGCTGTCGTGGCCGGCCTGGCTCGACAGTTTCCTGCTCGGCATCCTTGGCGCCATGGTGCTGGCCTGCTTCACGGCACCCTGGGGCGGCAGCCATGGGGTGCTGGGCCTCGGTCGACTGACCGGGCTCGGCATCGCCCTCGTGTTCGGCCTGCACGGCGCACAGGTCTCGCGTGAACGCTTGCAGGCCGGCAGCCGGAACCTCCGCCTCCATCTCCTCATTCAGTCGGCCACCTACGTGGCCTTCCCGCTCGCCGGACTGTGTGGCTTCTGGTTGCTCCGCCCGCACTTGCCTGCACCACTCGCCCTCGGCTTCTTCTATCTGTGTGCCTTGCCGTCGACCATCGCCTCGGCCGTGACGCTGGTAGGGATCGCGCGCGGCAACGTGCCCGCCGCCATCTTCAACGCCACGCTGTCCGGGCTGATAGGCATCTTCGTCACGCCGACGCTGGTCAGTCTGCTGGCCGCCACCAGTGGCGTGGAACTGTCGCTGTTGGATGCCATGCGCGCGCTGTTCCTGACCGTACTGCTGCCCTTCGCCATCGGCCATGCGCTGCAGCGTTGGCTGTTGCCGCTGCTGCGTTCGTCACCGCAGCTGGTGCGGTTCATCGAGCGCGGTGCCATCCTGCTGGTGATGTACGTGGCCTTCTGCGACACCGTCGCGTCCGACGTGATTCATCAGGCGGCGCTGGGTTCGCTGTTGCTCGTGCTGCTCGCGGTGGGCGCCCTGCTGGCCCTCATGCTTTGGGGCTTGCGGGGAGTGGGGCGCCGCTTCGACCTGCCGACGGAAGACGCCGTGACTCTGCTGCTGTGCGGCAGTCAGAAAAGCCTGGCGAATGGCATGCCGATGGCCAAGGCGTTGTTCGGCGCCTACCCTTCACTCGGTCTGCTGATCTTGCCGATGATCGCCTTCCATCAGGCCCAACTCGTGGCTGGTGCCATCATCGCGCGACGCTACGCCGCGCGCGCCCCTAGCAGCCCAAGCGAAAGCTGAAACTACCCGACCGAGCGGCAGTGCAAGGCCCGCTGGGCCTGCGCGACGGCAGCGGCTTGCTCCTCCCGGTTGGCCACCAGCACCCGCAACAACACCAACCCGCGTGCCGACGGCGATACGATCAATTCACGGCCAGCGGACGGCGTCGCTCTGGACAGCGCCAGACGCCAGTGCACGGGCCTCTCGCCTGCGGCACGGTCGTTCCTCACCAGGAAGTTGTCGGTGTTGTCCGCGTAAAGAGCCACCGACCAATAGGCCGGCCACTGCGGAGCGGCATCGATATCCACGTGGCCGCGGGACAAGTCGTAGAGGCAGAGCGCATAGCCGAGATCGGGGCTGGGCAAGACGATGACGCGAGAGGCCGCGGTGGCGAGCGGCGGATAAACCGCATGAGCGTGGTCGTTCGCCCGAGGCACACCCGGCGCCGCTGCGCTGCTGGCCACGGTCGGCGCTCCCGCCCCCAGACGCGACATAGCCACCCGCATGATGAGGCGCGGCATGGCCCACACGGCCACCGCATGCACCACCAACACCAGCAGCAGCCAAGTTGCATAGCGCCTGGCCGTCGCGGGGGCCATCTTCATGGACAGCGCCCCAATGCCGAGATATGCAGCGGCAACAGCGCCCCGGCATTCCTGCGCAGAGCCGCCCCCGGCTGATACAGCCGCAACACCAACAACAAGCCGGTATCCCCTGGCGTTGGCAGCCATGGCGTCGCAGCAGTGGCCAAAGCTGCCGCGGTATCCGCACTGCTGTCCTGCAGCGACGGGCGCTGCGGCCCCGTAACGAACGACACTTCCCCACCGGCCATGCCGCCCGCCGCACTGTTCACGCTGTAACGATGGTCGGGCGCCGGCAGCAGGAAATGGTCCGCACCATACGCAGTGACACTCCACCACCGCGCGTCCGGCACCGGGCCACTCACGCGGTAGGAACAAGTGGTGCGAAGCGGGCGCCCCGCATCGTCCTTTTCCGCCACGAAGTACAGCGTCTCGGAAGGACCCAAAGCCAGCAGGCCGCCCACAGCCACTCGGGCGCGGGTATAGGGACCGGCAGCGACACTTCCTGCCAGAACTTCACTGCGCCAGGCGCCGGCCTGTGCCGTTTGCTCGCCGCCGAAACGCACGACGGCCCACGCACTGCCGAGACCGACGACCAGCGCAGAAAGCACGAACCAGAAACGGGAAACTGCCATGAACCGGAGTTTGCACTTTTTCGGCCCACCAAAAAACAAAGGGCCGCAACGCTTGCACGTTGCGACCCCGAGTTTTGGCTGGGGAACTAGGATTCGAACCTAGATTAGAGGAGTCAGAGTCCTCTGTCCTGCCGTTAGACGATTCCCCAAGAACCGGTAGCGGGCAATATCAGCGCTTGCTGAACTGCGTGCCGCGGCGAGCCTTGCGGCGACCGACCTTCTTGCGCTCGACCTCACGGGCATCGCGGGTGACGAAGCCGGCGGCACGCAGCGACTTGCGCAGCGTTTCGTCGTAGCTCATGAGCGCGCGCGTGATGCCGTGACGGATGGCGCCGGCCTGGCCGGTGATGCCGCCGCCAGCGACGGACACGGTGATGTCGAACTTGTCACGCATCTGCACCAGCTCGAGCGGCTGGCGAACGATGAGGTGACCCGTCTCGCGGCCGAAGAACTGCTCGAGCGTGCGGTCGTTGATGACGATGTTGCCGGAGCCAGCGGTGAGGTACACGCGGGCGGTGGACGTCTTGCGGCGGCCGGTGCCGTAATAGGTGGTGGGCATTGAGCG
>JBEGRA010000354.1:0-3597 GCA_041180705.1 Pseudomonadota bacterium
ACGGCTCCCTCGGTCGCAGCATCCCGTCGACGCGCACGCTGGCGGGGCTTCAGCCCAGCACCTACCTCGCCTGCGCGGTCGCGGGCGTGGTCGCGGGTGTTCCGCCGCAGGCGGGCCTCACGAACGGATCGTTCATCGGCTTCTCTCGGCTGGTGCACGCGCAGGGGTACTTCAGCGAGACTCAGCTCTCGCGCATCTCGGACGGTGGTCACTTCGTGTGCATCCAGCGCACGCCGGGTGCGCTTCCGGAGTGCATCCATCAGCTGACCACGAACCCGACGGCCATCGAGACCGGCGAGCTCTCCGTGGTCAAGAACGTGGACTTCCTCTCGAAGTTCTTCCAGGACCTTCTGGAGACCTTCATCGGCCAGTACAACGTGCTGCCGGAGACGCTGAACGAGATCTATCGCGCGGTCTCCGACGGCGCGCAGAATCTCCAGAGCCGTCGCATTGCGCGCTTCGGTGCACCGCTCCTCAGCGGTACGATCACCTCGCTCGCAGTGAGCGAGTTCTCGGCCGACCGCATCGAGCTCTTCTTCCGTGGCACGGTCGCTCGGCCTCTCAACACGGTGGCCTTCCACCTGGTGGTGTGACGCATGACTGAGAACGAGAAGCGGGCCTTCTGGGGCGCCATCGGTAAAGGCCTCATGGGAGGCGCAAAGATGGTTGGTGGCGCCGGGCTCAGCGCAGCGAAGGGCATGGTCGGCTTTGGTGAGTCGGCCATGGGCTTGAAGCCGCTGAACTGGGTCGCAAACCGTGGCGCGCAGGCTTACGGCACGCTGTCGGGTTTGGGCGGCCTCGTTGGCGGCGGCGCGGAAGGGACCCCGACCATCCGCAACCCGCTGACGGGTAACGCTCTGATCGGCGGAAAGACCGTCACGGGCTCGCTTCTCGTGGACCGTTTCGCCAAGCACGCCTTCCACATGTCCCCTGCGGACATGGTCGACGCCGCCGCGTACGCGGCGTTCGCGGGAAGCAAGTTCGTGGATCCGCACGAGCACCCGCTCCTTCACACGGCGCTGGACGCGGGGGCTCTCGCGGCCCTCGCGGGCACGACCGGGTACGGGATGCTTGCCGGCAAGGACGAGTACAAGCCCGGCTTGAAAGACCTCGTTGGCCTGGGGCTGATGGGATCGGCCCTCTACGACCGGGCTAAAGCCCACTAACCTTCTGAGCAGAGAAGAACATGGCCACCTACCCGATCGGCGTCACGAAGTCCCTTCAGACCTGGGAGATGCAGAAGAACCAGGTCGAGCGCATTCTCGACAACGCCACCTACGACGCGGCGCACCCTGACGACACGCTGCTCCTCGCGGGGCCGGCTCGTCGTGATGTCGCTCGAACCGATCGCACCTCACCTCGGACGCTCATGGCGCTCGGGATGTTTACGGCGTTCAGCGTGCAGACGCAGGCGCCGGTGCAGCCGATGATGGCTATCGGCTCGGGGCGGTCGTTCTTCGTTCGTGGGAAGTCCCAGAGCTCCTGGAACATCCAGCGCGTGATGATCAACGGGCGCAATCTTCTCCGCGCCCTCTATCACAACGCCGTCGAGGTGAACGGGCTCAACCCCGATCAGTTCGACGACCCCGCCGCGATCAAGGATCAGCCCCGCAGCCAGTACTTCATCAACCTGGACTCGGAGCTCTTCTACATCCCGTTCGGCATGGCCGTGATCATGCGCACCAAGTCGCGCACGCTCGTGGCCAGCTGCTACCTGGAGCTCTCGCTCATCAATGCCTACGGGTTCGCGATCCAGGCCGGCACGGCCTCGATCATGGAGTCCGTGGGCGGTTTCTGCGACCGCGTCATGCCCTTCCAGAGCACGGACCTCGCCGAGGTGCCACGCGTGGGTCGTGCCGTCATGGACGCCGTGCTCGGCCTGGCTCCGAACGTCTTCCCGACCCCGAACTACACGTCGCCGGCTTCGTTCGACGACACGGGCCTGGGTAACGGCAACGTCGACAGCCTGTAGTACGATAGGGCTGTGAGGCCCCTTCCGTCCCAACGCGGCAACAACACCGCCGACCCGCTCCTTCCCAACAACATGGCAGATCCACGAGGCCCCGGGCCCCTGACAAAGGGGAACGGGGGGCACCTCGAACGGGGTACTGTCATCAGTGTCGACGCAGGGAACCACGTGTACTACGTGGCGCTGAACAGCGGCCGTGCGATGCACATGTCCCGAATTAGATCGCATCCCGGTGACATGGTCCTCTTGCCGATCCGCACGCAAGTGATCGTCACGTGGGCTCTCGGGCTCCCCTACATCATGGGAGTTCTGCCGTCCGAAGTGGCGGCCGACACGACGGAGACCCCGCAGGCGATCACGGACGTGCCGGGGCATGGTGGGCAAGACCCCGTGCTCCAGCGGAACATGGGAGCCGTGGCGAGGGCGCCCACTGAGCCGAACGACATCCTTCCAGGGGACTTCAATGGGATGAGTCCCGACGGTGCGGCGGTCTCAGCGCTTCACGGAAAAGTGGCCCAACTCCGTGGAGGGCCGATGGCCAAAGTACAGGCCTTTGGAGAGACGGACCGCGTCAAGATCGTCACAGGAATCTTCGATCTCATCAGCTGGATGGGGGAGGCGAAGATCATCAACAACGGCGGAAAGACGTCGTACGTCTGGCGCGGTGGGACGGATCAGATTACGCAGACAGGCCCAGACGAAGAGAACTACACGATCTGGCTCGACGTGGGGCACACAGGGGACGTGATTCTTCTCCAAGTGAAGAACAGGCAGCGCCAGGTCGTGTTCCGGTTCCATGTCAGTGCTTCCGGCGCCTGTGAGATCTTCGCGGCCGGGGGAATGAATCAGCACGGGGGCGGGGCTGCGTCGGACGTGAATCCGACACGCATCCATGGAAGCCGCGAGACTGAGGTAGCGGGGGCCAGTGTGGAACGTGTCTCGGGCAACTCCACCCACACGTGTGAGGGAACGCACCGAAGGAACATCAGCGGCGATGACAATCGCAACATCGGGGGTGGTCAGTCGATCTACGTGACGAACGACCACCAGCTACAGGTCAGCGGTAACTCCGACGAGACGATCGCGGGAACCAAGACCGTGACTGGTGTCGAGGGGATCACGCATGAAGTACTGGCGACGGGTACGTACGCGGTAAACACGCAGGCCGGTAACGTCACGTTCACTCCGGCAACGGGGAAGTTTCAAGTAGCGACGGCCGTCCCCGATGACATCGAGCTCGGAGTCAACCCGACGAGTCACGTGGCCAAGTTCGAGGAGCTGCAGAGCATCATGGTGGGGTTCAAGCAGCAGTTGGATCGGATGTTTCAGATGGTTAGAGCACACACTCACCCCCTGGCCATCCCGTCGGGCTTGGCTTCCCCATCAGCCGACTTGGCCGCCGGCCTCAGCGCGCCGCTGTACCTGGACATGACCACCGCGAAGTCCCTCTTGACGAAGACGACCTAGCTATACTTCTCCTACCGGGCCTATTTCCAGACCTGGTTGGAGTATGACCATGTACGCACAGATCACTGTGACGGCCCTCGCGCCCGTCGCCCTCGCCGACGTTCTCGGCCTGGAAGCCTCGACCCCCGAAGCGATCTTCACCCGCCTCACGGCCAGCGCCG
>JBEGRA010000355.1:0-3541 GCA_041180705.1 Pseudomonadota bacterium
CGCTGGTGGGCATGCGCATGGCCGCGCGGTATGGCATGGACTTGGCCACGCTTGCGGCGCGTTCGCCGCAGGCCTGCACCTTGCTCGTCTACCCGCTGTTCCACACCAGCGGCTGCCATTCGGTGTTCCTGACGAACCTGCTGCGCGGCGGGCGCGTGGTGTTCATGCCGCGTTGGTCTGCGGAAGAAGCGCTGCGCCTCATCGCCCGCGAGAAGGTCACTTCGCTGCCGGGCGTGCCCACCATGCTGTGGGACCTGCTGCATTCGCCGGCGCTGGCGGCGGCAGATACCAGTTCGCTGAACAACGTGAGCACGGGTGGTCAGGGATTGCCGGCCAATCTCGTCGCTGCCGTGCAGGCGGCCTTCCCGAATGTGGTCATGGGCACGGGCTACGGCCTGACCGAGACCTGCGGCATGGTCACGCTCACCGTCGGCGAGGAGTTCCTCGAACACCGCCACACGGCCGGCAAGCCGGTGCCTACCGTCGATATGCGTCTGATCGACGAGGATGGGCAGGAAGTGGCGCCGGGGGAACCCGGTGAAGTCTGCGTTCGCGGCGCGAGCCTGTTTCTCGGCTACTGCGACGCGAAGGGCATCGACCCTTCGCTCGACGATGCGGGTTGGTTCCGCACCGGGGACGTCGGTCAGTTGGATGCGAACGGCTTCCTCTCCATCGTGGACCGCCGCAAGGACATGGTCATTTCCGCCGGCGAGAACATCTACTGCGCCGAGGTGGAGCGCGCGCTGTCCACCCACCCGGATGTGGTGGAGGTGGCGGCACTTGGCGTGCCTGACGAGCGTTTGGGTGAGCGTTTGGTTGCCGTGGTGGTGGTGCGCGCTGGCAGCGCGCTGGCGACCGGCGATCTGGCCGGCTTGCTCGGGCCCCATGTGGCCACGCAATTGGCAGATTACAAAGTGCCCCGCGAGTTACGGATGGTGGCGGGAACGCTGCCACGCAACTTGATGGGCAAGGTACTGAAAGCGCAGCTGCGCAAGCTGCTGTTCGGGGGAGCAGGCTGATGGCAATGCCGAAAGGAATTCCGGTGGTGGACCTCATGATGGGCATTCCCGTCAGCGAGACGAACACCGAGTGGTACGAGTCCTTCAAGCCCTTGCTGATGGACGAAGAGAGCCGGCGCCAGTTCAAGATGCCGGCGCAGTACATGTTCAAGGACATTCCGGTGCTGCCGGGCACGGACGACTACGTGCAGTTCCTGGTCAGCCAGATGGACCGCTACGGCATCGACGTGGCGATGGTGGGTTACTTCGAAGGCTCGGTGGCTGCCGAATCCGCGAAGCGCCAGTACCCGGACCGCTTCATCTTCGATTACCCGGCGAACCCGAATCTCGGCATGGACGAGGTGCGCAACATCCGCCGCATTCATCGCGAGTTCGGCATCAGTGCCGTCAGCGTGTTTCCGTGCGGTGCCAACCCGCAGGTACCCATCAACGACAAGAAGATGTACCTGCTGTACGCCGTGTGCACGGATCTCGACATTCCCATCTGCATCAACGTGGGCATTCCCGGCCCCCGCGTGCCGTTCTTCGCGCAGAAGATGGAGCACGTGGACGAGGTGTGCTGGTTCTTCCCTGAACTGAAGTTCGTGATGCGCCATGGCTGCGAGCCCTGGGAAGACTTGGCCGTGAAGCTGATGCTGAAGTACCCGAACCTTTATTACAGCACCAGCGCCTTCGCGCCGCGTCACTACCCCGACGCCATCATCCGCTATGCGAACACGCGTGGCGCCGACAAGGTGATGTACGCCGGCTACTACCCGATGGGTTTGTCGCTGGAACGTATTTTCGGCGACCTCGAGAACGTCCCGTTCAAGGATGAGGTATGGCCGAAGTTCCTCGGCGGCAACGCGCGCCGCGTGTTCAAGATCGGCAAGCCCGCCTGAAGCGGCGCCGCGAAAAATACAGGAGTCACTCCCATGAGCCAGAATGAAACCCAACGGCCGGCGCCTGTCGCCACGCGCGAATTCCTCGAGAACCTGAAGGGCGAAGATCTTGTTCGCTGGCGCACGGCCGAAGTACCGAACCGCCGCTCGATGGCAGAACGCACCATCGACCTGCCGATGCCCTTCGGCTGGTTCGCCATGTGCTATTCCGATGAACTCGCCGTGGGGCAAGTGAAGCCCCTGCGCTACTTCGGTCGCGACCTCGTGGCCTGGCGCGGCGAAGACGGGCAGGCGCGCGTGCTGGACGCTTATTGCGCGCATCTCGGTGCGCATATGGGCTATGGCGGTCGAGTCAGCGGCAATCGTCTCGAGTGCCCGTTCCATTCCTGGCGCTATGACGGCGACGGCAAGGTGGGCGAGATTCCCTACGCGAAGGTCATTCCGCCGCAGGCCAAGCGCGGCTGCGTGAAGGGCTGGCCCACGGCCGAAGCCAACCGCTTCGTGTGGGCCTGGTACCACCCCGAAGGCATCGCGCCACTGTGGGAAGTCGAGCCGTTCCCGGAGACGACCGACCCCGAGTGGACCGATTACGAACGGCACGAGTGGAATGTGTATTGCCCGCTGCAGACCATCGCGGAGAACGGCGTGGACGTGGCGCACTTCCGCTACATCCACGGTACCGCGAGCTACCCGGACTGGGAAGTGACCATGAAGGGGCACTGCCGCAGCGCGAAGGTGAACGCCAAGCTCGACACGCCGCGTGGTCAGGTGGACGGCACCATCAGCTATGGCGTCGTGGGCCCCGGCCAGCCGTGGACGCGCTTCACGGGCATCTGCGAAACCTTGCTCGTGACTGGCGCCACGCCGGTGGATGCCGACCACGTCCATATCCGTTTTGCCTTCACGCAGAAGAAGAGCAGTGCGGAAGGTGCGCAGGGCCGCGTGGCCAAGGCCTTGATTGCGGACATCTGTCGCCAGCTCGACCAGGACAAGGTGGTGTGGGACCGCCAGCGCCACATGGAGAAGCCGCTGCTGTGCGACGGCGACGGCCCCATCATGGCCTTCCGCGATTTCTACCAGCAGTTCTACCCGGGCCATGAACTGAACCCGGACGTGGAGCGCACCATGGCGCGCAAGGGCGGCGACCGCGGATGAGCGGCGCCCCGCAGGGCATCATGATGCGTTGATGAAGGCCGCGCCCCGCTCCGCGATCATCACGGTCGTGGCGTGGGTGTTGCCGGAAACCAGCCGCGGCATCACGGAAGCGTCGATGACGCGCAGGCCCTGCACGCCGCGTACCCGCAGTTCGGAATCCACTACCGCGGCCTCGTCCGTGCCCATCCGGCAAGTGCCTACCGGATGGTGCAGCGTCAGGCCCACGCGCCGCGCGTAAGCCATCAGTTTCTCATCAGTCCCCACGTCCGGCCCCGGGCTGGCGGCGCTTTCCATCCACTTCGACAGCGGCGCCGCCATGGCGATGCGCTGCGCATGGCGCATCGCAGCCAACGTCAGGTCTCGGTCGGCAGCCGTAGCCAGATAGTTCAAGTCGATGTTCGGTGCCACGGCCGTGTCCGGGCTGGAGATCCATACTTCGCCGCGCGATGTGGGGCGGACGACGCACGGGCAGATGGTCAGGCCCGG
>JBEGRA010000356.1:0-2583 GCA_041180705.1 Pseudomonadota bacterium
TCCAGCGAGCCATCGGCGCGCAAGCGCGAGGTCAAGTCCAGCACCTCGCCCGGGGCAATCCCCTGCTCATCTGCCAGCCCAGCCGCCGCCAGCGCGTAGTAGTCGCCTTCGATGGCAAACCCTGCCTTCGACTCGAAGCGGTCCACCGCAGGCTCGGTTCGCAGACGCAGTTCGGTGATGGTGGCGGTGGTCGGTCGGTCGCCGAAGAAATTGATCGGCACCGCGCCAACCGCTCCACCACCAAGACCAGGCCGCGGAGGCGCCGGGTTGGGGCCCAGCACCAACCGGAATTCGCTCGCGGTGACGGGTGCGAAGCTGACCGTGGTGCTCACTGCGCGGGCAGGGACCCGAGCGACGACGCGCCATTGCCCATCGACCTTCGCCTCCAACACGGGCTCGAAAAATGCCGTACCGAAGAACGGCACCGCATGCGGAATGAACATCGAGACCGCACGAATGGTGGCGGCCGCTGGCAGGGCGATCGGGAGCACGCCGGGAGCCGCGGCATTGCCGATGGGAATTTCCACGCCCGACTCGAGGTCGTCGTCCACCAACGCGAGGCCGGGCGCTGCAGGCTTGCTTGGCAAACGTACTTCGGGTGCCGGCAAGACCGCTGCCGTGGCTGGCAACGGCATGGCCAGGACGAGCGAATCGGCGTAGTGGCGCGGTGGTTCGGCGGCAGGGCCACCCGCCACGGCAGCCAATTCGTCCACGACATGAATCGTCTGGAACGGGCCCGTCACGCTGGGCGGCATCGGCAACTTGCTCGCAAGAGGCTTGCCGCCATCCACGAGCAGCTCGCTCCACACCAGTTTCTTCATGCCGTCCGCGGGCGGGACCCAGGGACCGCCGGTCTCGCTCCAGCCCGGCGACGCCGCAATGGCCAGTTCCAAGCCGTTCTCGTCCGCTCGCTTGGCGGCGAAGCGGAAAGCCTCGCGCCAGGCCGGCGTCATGTAGACCAGCCGTTCCTTCACGACTTGCGGCGTACCCAAATTGGCATCGAAGTTCTGCAGACCACCAATGCCCACGGACTTCATCCAGTCGAGGTCCTTGGCGATGCCGTCCTGCGTGATGTTGCCGTTCATCCAATGCCACCACACCCGTGGGCGAGCAGCGTTGGGCGGGTTCGCAAAGCCTGCGGCCAAAGCGTCGCCCGAGGTCATGGGGGCTGCCGCCAGCGCCGTGGAAGCAGACAACACTGCGAGAAGGGCAGCAAACAAAGGGCGACGATTCATGCAAACACTCCGCACGAAAACACTGGACATCGACTTTGACGAGAGAAGAGCCGCGCTCAGAGCGAATTGCGCCGCGCAATGGCGCCCAGTACCGAGGCACTCGGCTTGGGCGTGCGCTTGAAGGTCTTGCGGTCGACGGCCACCAATCCATACTTCGGGCGATAGCCGAAAATCCACTCGAAGTTATCGAGGAGCGACCAGTGGATATAGCCACCAACGGGCACACCATCGGCCATTGCCGCCGCCAAGCCCTGCAACGACTCCGGAATGAAACGAGCGCGCAAGGTGTCGTCATCCGTGCCAAGCCCGTGTTCCGTGACGATGATCGGGCAGCCGGTGGCAGCGTGCACGTAGCGCACCGCATTGCCGAGGGAGGGTGCATAGACCTCGGCGCCACTCCAATTGCGCGGTGAGCCTTCCGGCGGCGGCAACGGGCCATCGGGGCCCGTTCGCGAACGCTCGTAGTTTTGCACGCCCACGAAGTCGTCACCCTTCACGGCATCCAGCCACTCGCCATAGATGGCGGCGCGCCGCGCATCCCGTCGCCCCGGGTCGCCAACGGCCTGGTCGTCGACCATCGCGAGACTGACACCGACCGGCAGATCCGGGCGTACCGCCTTGATGGCCTCGCGTCCAAGTCGATGACCCGCCAACAGGCCCGCCTGTACTGCCGGCATGTCCTCTTCGTTGACGCCATTGGCAGCGACGAACTTCGGTACGCCGAGTGCCTTCGCGGCAGCCGCAAGATTGGCGCGTTGCCCGGCAAACGCCACCGGCGGCAGAAGCGCCTGCAGCAGTCGCGGAAGATCGGGCTCATTCAGGGTGAGCGCATGGCTGATGTCTTTGGCCATGTGCCGCGCAGCAACACTGCAGAAGCGCGCAAAGCGAGCCGGGGCTGCGGAGTTCGTCCAGCCGCCGTCGGCAGAAAACCAACGCGGCGCGGTGAAATGGTTGAACGTGACGATGGGCGCCAGTCCACGCTCGCGACAGCCCTCGATGATTCGCAGATAGTGGTCGAGCATGGCCAAGGAATATTGGCCCGGCTCCGGTTCGATGCGTGACCACTCCAACGAGAAGCGATAACTGTTCAGGCCAAGGCTGCGCACCAAGTCCAGGTCCTGCGGCCAGAGCTCGAAGCTGTTGCAGGCATCGCCGGAAGGCTCGGCAAAATCCGAGGGCTTGATGTTTTCCAGCAGCCACAGGTCGCTGGACGTGTTGTTGCCCTCTACCTGATGCCCCGCAGTAGCTGCGCCCCACAGGAAGTTTTTGGGAAAGGCCTGCGTTGCGGCGGCATCGGCAGCTCGCGTGCGCAAGCCACCCAGGGCAGCGAGTGCAGCAGCACCCACCA
>JBEGRA010000357.1:0-4508 GCA_041180705.1 Pseudomonadota bacterium
TGGCTGTCGTGCCGCCTGGCCATGCCTCCAGCACCACGAGTTCATCGGGCGGCAAACTGCCCGGGTCCGGCACTGCTCCCTCCGGCAGGGTCCGCAGACGCGCGGCCAACGAGCGCAGCGCCGCGGCATGCCGCGCTCGCGTGCGGTCCACCAGACGCAGCCGCTCGGCATTGGACGAGCGCTCCGGAAAGTCGAGCTGTTCATAGACGACCGCCAGATGGCGATCGTCATGAATCAACCCGCCTTGCGTGGTCACCTGCGAATAGATGCGCACCCAAAAGCCGATCTCCTCGGCGAGCCCGACAGGGCGCTCGAAACCCGGCGAGGCCGCCCAGCGCGGGGCCGCTTCGAAGGTACGCGCCACCATCTGTGCCGCAGGCTGTGACACGGCTTGTGCCACCCCTTGTGCCACCCCTTGTGCTTGGGCGGCGCCAAAGGCGCCCAAACCCCAGGCCAGCACCACCGCCAGCCAACCCATCCGCCTGGTCCGCATCACACCCACATTCACCCTTCGACCCCTTCGTTCCCTGAACGCCAGTGCACAGCCTTCCACCGCACCCGAGGCCCGGTTTATACCACCCGCTGGCGCCTCCGCCCGGGTCGTTTGGCAATTGGCTTGGACACGACCCGCGAAACCGACGATGCCGGTGTCGACCAACCTTACACGGAAACCCCCAGTACCCTCCCCCAATCGACGCAAGTGCTTGTTTTGAAAATGATGGCACGACGGTTGCATTACTTGATGCAACCGGGCCCGCACAGGGCCTCGGGGGAAGTGAAGACCAGGGGAAAAGCCCGTCAAGGGCAGGGGTACCGCCGCGGGGGCGCGGACGGGTATCCACTGGCCGGCTCCGTTCGCGGAGCCGGCCTTTTATTTTTGCAGCCCGAACGCCCGTTTGGCGTCAGCCAGCTCTGCCAGCGCCAGTGGCGGGATGTCGAGGCAATTCGCTGGCGTCAAACCCGTCCGTTGCCAGGCCTCGTCGCGCACGGGGGGAGCGTCAAGCCAATCGCCGCTCCCCACCTCCGCCAATACCGCCAGGCTGTTCGCCAGATGGACCACTGCCACCTCGAGCGGCGCGACCACGGCTGTGGCAGGACGGTGATGGCAAGCGATGCATTCCGCGAGGTGGTCCGGCAATCCCCACAACTGCGCCAACGCCCCACCCACGTCCGCATGATCGAAGCCCAGCAACTGGCACTCGCATTCGTGCAGGTCCGGTTCGCCCGGAGCATCCACTGTCATCAGGAGGGCCGCCTGCTCCTGCTGCGGCCGAGCACGACAAAGGAGAAGTTGTCCCACATCGTGCAGCAGGCCGGCCACGAACACCGACTCTGCACGTAGCCGTGGCACGCGCTGCGCCAGATGCCGGGCACAGAGCGCCGTGAGCAAGCTGTGGTGCCAGAACGCGTCCACGTCCATGAGCGCCGTGGGAATGCCGTCGAAACTGCGTGTGGCGCATAGCCCGAGGGCCAAGTCACGCACCTGCCGCACGCCCAGCACCACGACGGCGCGAGAGACCGTATCGACAGTCCCACGCAGACCGAGTGCCGGGCTGTTCGCTGCTCGCAGCAGACGCGCCACCAGCGCGGCGTCCTGCAGGATGACGCGGCCGACGTCCTCGGCCGTACTGGCAGGGTCATCCGCCACGTGCAGGATACGCGTCGCCACCTCCGGCAGACTCACCAGCCCACCGACTTCCGCCGCCACCAGTTCAGCGCCCTGCATCCGGTTCTCCGCGCGACCATCCCTAACGCTCACCCCCTCATCGGCGCGGCGGGTAACATCTTGAGAGGCGCTGCCAGAGGACCCTGCCGCATGACCCCCATCGAGATCGCGCTTTCACCCGTGGAGAACATCGCCCACGCCATCCAGTTGTCCGTGGCGCCGGTATTCCTGCTGTCCGGTATCGGCGTGTTTCTCGGCGTGCTGACGCAGCGCCTTGCCCGCGTCATCGACCGCGCCCGGGCACTGGAACAGAGGCATGAACAAAGCACTGCGGAAGCCGAACGGCTCGCGCTGGACGGAGAACTCCGATTGCTGGCGCGCCGTGGCCGTTACATCAACCGTGCGGTCACTTCGAGCGTGCTGAGCGCCATCGCGGTTGCGCTGGTGGTGGGTCTCATATTTCTGAGCGAATTCATGCGGTTTCCGCTGGCCGGGCCCGTCTCCCTGCTCTTCATCGGCGCCATGCTGGCCCTTCTGCTGGGCCTCGTGAACTTCCTCCTCGAAGTGCGCGTCGCCACTTTGCAATTGCGTATCGGAAAGCGCACATGAACCACCTCTCCCCCCTTCTCGCCACCGTCACTCTGGCGCTGTCGACCGCGGCAATGGCCGCCACCGCGCCACCGGCAACCCCAGCCCCCACGGCGATAGCCACTGCCCCAGCAGCGCCCCCGGCCCCCGGCTGCGTGAGCACCCTGTCGGGGCCGGCCGCCTATGACGCCTTCGCCACCGGACTGCTCGGCGTGCAATACGGCTACCCACTGGTCGACCTGCTGGCGCAGATGCACAACGAAACCCACCACCTCATCGGCGGACAGAGGGTCTACGCGCCGGTAAACGACTACTACCGCTTCCAGCAACTGCTCACTCCTTCCACGCAGGGCAACCTTCGCGCCCCGAACGCGGACACGCTCTACCTGAATGCCTGGCTGGACCTGCGACAGGGGCCGGTGGTGCTGCACGTACCGGACACCGCCGACCGCTACTACACCTTGGCGCTCATGGACCTCTACAGCCTGCCGGTCCACATCGGCCGCCGCACGACCGGCACGCGCGATGGGCGGTTCGCCATCATTCCTCCGGGCTGGAAAGGAAAGTTGCACAAAGGGGTGAAGCCCTTCCCCGTGGCCACGGACCGCATGTGGATCCTCGGGCGCTTGCTCGTGAACGGGGCAGCCGACCTGCCGGCAGCAAGTGCCTTGCTGGCGCAGTTCACCATCGAGACGCTCGACGGCAAGCCAGCGGCGGCATTGCCTTACGCCACGGCAGCCGCGACCGCAGCCCCCGTCGAGCCCCTGCGGCCGCACGGCAAGCCGGAATTCTTCGCCGTGCTGAACGAAGCTTTGCGGTCCCTGCCCGCGCCGCCGCCAGAAGCGGCGCTACTCGCGCAGTTCGACCGACTGGGTTTCGGCCCGAAGACCACTTTCCAGTTCGAGCAGCTACCAGCCCCGGCGCGCGAAGGCCTGGCCTGCGCCGCTCAGGTGGGTGGCGCCGTGGTGAGCGCCACCGGCTTCCGCCCCACCTCCGTGCAGAACGGCTGGATGCTCGCCGCCAATGTCGCCCAACCCGGCTTCGACTTTCCCCTGCGCGCCGCCGTGGCGCGTGGCGGCTATGTGAATGACCCGGCTGAGGCCCTCTACCCGGCCACGCCCATCGATAGCGAGGGTGCGCGCCTGGACGGCAGTCTCCGCTACCGGCTGCGCTTTGCCCCCGGCCAGCTACCGCCCGTCGATGCCTTCTGGTCCGTCACCCCGTACGAGTCCTCGGGGTTCAAACTGGTGGACAACCCCATCGCGCGCTACGCCATCGGCGACCGGACGCCCGGACTCCGGCTGGAAGCCGATGGCAGCCTCGAGATCACGCTGTCCGCCACCGCCCCCAGCGATCCGCAAGCCAACTGGTTGCCGATACCCCCCGGCCCCTTCCACCTGGTGGCGCGCCTTTACCAGCCCAAGCCCGCTGCACTGAACGGCATCTGGCACATGCCGCCCGTGGAACGCCTGCCATGAGCAAGCCTGTCATCCACGAGGACCTCACCTCGGATGTCGCCTGGCGGGACCCGCTCGCCCTGGAAGCGGTGTTCGCAAGACTCCGACGGGAAACGCCGGTGGGCTGGGTCGAGCAGGAGCCTTATCGCCCGTTCTGGGCGGTGACGCGCCACGCCGATATCGTCGCCATCGAACGGCAGCACACGCTGTTCATCAACGGGCCACGTCTCACCCTCGTCCCGAAGCACGTGGAAGCAGAGGCGGCCAATGGCATGGCCGGTGGCCTGCGCGAAACGCTGCGCGTGCTGGCGGTGCTGGCGCGGCTTTCCCGTCGCCCACTCGGCGATACGCTGGAAGGCCTGCAGGCCATTCGCGCCGCCCGCAATGACGGCACAGGCCAACGCGTGCGCACGCTCATCCACATGGACGAGCCGGAACACCGGAAATTCCGCGAACTGACCCAGGCCTGGTTCATGGGCAAGGGCGTCAGTCGGCTCGAGGCCCACGTGGGGGCCATGGTGGAACGCTACCTCGGTCGCATGCGTGAACACGGCGACGCACCGTTCGACTTCGCACGGGAAGTGGCCCTGCAGTACCCGCTGTCCGTCATCCTGTCGGTGCTGGGGCTGCCTGAACAAGATGCACCCTTTCTGCTGCGTGCCACGCAGCAGTTGCTCAGCTCGGCGGACCCCGAACTCGAAGGCGGTTCGAACTACGGGATATCCACGGTCACCGAACTCTTCGAATACTTCGCCGCCGCAGTACGCGAGCGCCGCAAGCGTCCGACGGATGACCTC
>JBEGRA010000358.1:0-3019 GCA_041180705.1 Pseudomonadota bacterium
GACTTGAAGGCGACGCTGACGGTCTCGCCCAAACGCGTTGCTGCGTTGTTCGAGAGTACGGGTGTGGCACTCAAGTTGGCCGCTTCCGAGACGCGAAAATCCGCGCACCCTGCGGTCCGGCGTTGAGGTACTTCCCGCTGATGCTCTTTCGGCGAGGGCATGATAGGGTTTTTGGCGGGTAGCCAGACAGTTCCTTCGGGAAGTGGAAGTTGGTTAGTCCGCCTGCCGTCACTCAATGCAAGGGGATCAAAATGCTTTCGGAACAACAGCAACAGATGGTGTCGCTCTTCGAGCGTCACGTCGGCGCCGAACTGGAAGGAAACCTTGAGGTCACGATGGCGACCATGAGTGACCATCCGCATCTGAATCACGTGCCCACGCGTGCCGGTGGGTACGGTCACGACGGCGTCTACGCCTTCTATCGTGACCATCTTGTCGGACGATTCTTTCCACCCGACGTGAAGATGGAGGGTATTTCGCGCACGGTGGGCGAAGCCAGCATCGTCGAGGAAATCTATATCAGTTTCACCCACACGGCCGTGGTGGATTGGTTGTTGCCAGGGGTGGCTCCCACGGGAAGGCCAGTCGAAGTGGTCGTGGCCGTGGTGGTGGGCTTCAAGGACGGAAAGGTGTCTCACGAGCACATCTACTGGGATCAGGCGAGTGTGCTGGTACAGGTCGGGTTGCTGAACCCTGCAGGTTTGCCGGTAGGGGGAGTCGAGGTCGCGCGGCGTGTGAAGGACGCGTCCCTACCGGCTCGCGAGTACTGACCCATTGAGGTGCTGGCCACGCGTACCCGTTGGGGTAAGCGTGGCTGGGTTTTCCTAGAGATTGAACTTGATCCCCTGCGCCAAAGGCAGGCTGGACGACCAATTGATGGTGGTGGTCTGGCGGCGCATGTAGGCCTTCCAGGCATCCGAGCCGCTTTCGCGACCGCCGCCCGTGTCCTTCTCTCCGCCGAAGGCACCACCGATTTCGGCGCCCGAAGTGCCGATGTTCACGTTGGCGATGCCGCAGTCACTACCCGTGGCCGCCAGGAAACGCTCTGCATGCTGCAATCGGTCGGTGAAGATGGCGGAGGACAGGCCATGGGCGACGCCATTCTGGATGTCGATGGCTTCGTCCAGCGTGTCGTACGGCAGCAGGTACAGGATGGGCGCGAATGTTTCGTGTTGCGTGCAATGCATTCCCGCCTCGGCGCGGATGAGCGTCGGCTTCACGAAGTGGCCGGCTCCGGGCAGGCGGCCGGCTCCAGCCAACACCACGGCACCTTCGGTGCGCGCTTCCTCGATGGTTCGCGCGTAGGCCAGCACGGCGGATTCGTCCACCAGCGGGCCCATGAGGGTTCCCTCCTGCAAGGGGTCACCGATGCGGCCCTCCACTTGGGCGTACGCGCGTGTCAACCGTTGTTCCAATTCCGCGAGACGGCTGCGTTGAACGATGACGCGACGGGTGGTCGTGCAGCGCTGGCCTGCCGTGCCCACGGCTCCGAAGACGATGGCCGGAACGGCGAGATCGAGATTGGCTGTTTCATCCACGATGATGGCGTTATTGCCGCCCAGTTCGAGCAGGCTCTTGCCGAGGCGGGCCGCCACGCGTTGTCCCACCGTGCGGCCGACAGCCGTGCTACCCGTGAAGGAAACCAGCCCCACTCGGCGGTCGTCGACGAACTTTTCGGCCAGGGCGGTGCCGGCGTCGATGAACAACTGGAATACCGGTGGCAAGCCAAGCCGTGCCATCAGGCCATTCGCGATGCGCTGCACGGCGATGGCGGTGAGTGGGGTCTTGGGCGAAGGTTTCCAGATTGTGACGTTGCCGCAGATGGCCGCCAGCGCAGCATTCCACGACCAAACGGCCACGGGAAAGTTGAAGGCGGTGATGACACCGACCACACCGAGCGGGTGCCATTGTTCGTACATGCGATGCTGAGGGCGCTCGGAGTGCATCGTCAGGCCATAGAGCATGCGAGCCTGACCGGTCGCGAAGTCGCAGATGTCGATCATCTCCTGCACTTCGCCAAGACCCTCGGCGAGAATCTTGCCCATCTCCAGCGAGACCAGGCGACCCAGAGGCTCCTTCAGCGTGCGCAGCTCTTCGCCCAGCAAGCGGATGGCCTCGCCACGCTTGGGGGCAGGAACGCTACGCCAAGCAACGGCGGCGGCCGTGGCGCTGGCCAGGACGCGTTCGTAGTCCTTGGGCGTGGCGGCCCGCACGCTCGCAATGATGGCGCCGGTCGCGGGGTTGATGGAGTCGATGAGGGGGGCTGCCGGGTCTGCAAGCCAACCATCATTGGCATCTGTCACGGGCGCCCCGTCATTGCCATGCCAGGTGCCAGGGTTGACGGGAGCGAGGCCGAGAGCCGCCAGTACATTCTGTGAATTCATTTTCCGTTCCTCAAAGCGTGTTGCGGCGCTGGGCGCCAGCGGTGCCTTCCACGACTACCCGCGCAGAGACTTCCTTGCTGCCCTCGGCGTAGAAGCGTCCGAAGCGGTTGGCCAGGATTTCCGGCAGACGGAAATGTTCCTGGGCAAAGAAGCCGCGGTAATCTTGCCCGCCCTGCAGCACGAGATCCACCACGGCCGTAATGCCAGCTGCGGTAGTCACCTGAATGGCGGACCACAGGCGCCCGGCGATGACCTGCGGATAGACCTTGTTGACGTAGTTCTCCTCGCGCAGTTCTCCGCCTTGGCGTCCGGTGACGGCGGCATACACAATGACCACGTCCTGCAGGGTCTGCGGAACCGCGTTCTCCAGAATACGCTTCAGCGTCGCGCGGTCCTGATTCAACTTCAGGTCGTTCATCAGCAGCCGCATTTGTCCGCAATGCCCCGGATAGCGGATGGTCTTGTAGTTCATGGACTCGACGCCCGCACCACAGGTTTCGCCCAGCGACCCGAGGCCCCCGGAAGTGTTGAAGGCCTCGTAGAGGGTGCCGTCGATCTCGATTTCCTCGAGGCCTTCCAGGGGTTGCACGGCGGTCAGATGGCCATCCACGATGGCCTCGCAAGGGTTGCCGTAT
>JBEGRA010000359.1:0-2548 GCA_041180705.1 Pseudomonadota bacterium
TCAGGCACGTCGATGGGCTGGACCTTTCCAGGGCCATGATGAGCGTGGCGGTGCAAGGCGGCGCCTATCGGCGCTTGCTGGAAGCGGACCTCACCAAGGCCTTGCCGGTCGCCAGCGGTGAGTACGCCGCGGTGGTGTGTGCAGGGACCTTTACCAGCGGCCATGTGGACGCCGCTTGCCTCGATGAACTGGTGCGCATTCTTCGGCCCGGCGGCTGGCTGGTCTGCACGGTTCACCATGCGGTGTGGGAGCCGCTGGGCTTTGCCGCCGGCTTTGCAAAGCTGGCCGCGGCAGACGTGTTGCTACCCACGCTCGAGGCCGATATCGGCTACTACACGAACTCCACCAACGACGGGCGGCTACTGGTGTTCCGTACCGCTGCGGCCTAGCGAGCGGTAGCCGCGCTCTGTGGACTCAACTCCAGTTTGCTCAAGTCGAAGCCCTGCGCCTTCAAGCGCTGCAGCAGGGCTCGGTATTCCTGTGCTGGTACCTGCGGCGTTCGCGACAGCACCCAGAGGTATTCGCGCGAAGGCTCGCCTACGGCCACGAGGCTGTAGTTGGCATCCAGGTCGATGACCCAGTAGTTGCCCCACACGGCGTCAAGGAACGACAGCCATTCCGGGGCGAAGCGCACCTTCAGCTTCGGCGAATTCCTGGGCCCCACCTGGCGCGCCATACCGATGGCTTCGTCCATTTCGCCGTTGGCCATGCGGCAGCGGTTGGTGACGCGAACCCGGCCGGAGGTGAGCAATGTGTATTGCGCCACGGTGTCCGCGACGCACTTCTTCTGGAACCGGTTGGGGAACTTCGCTATTTCGTACCACTGGCCCATGTAGCGCAGCACGTCGAGCGTGGGGATGGCGCGAACGGGTGGCTGGACAGGACTGGCGGGGGCAGCAACCCCGAGGTCAGGCAGCGCCGTCAACACCAGCAGGAGCAGCGTGGAGACGGCGCGCATGGCTGCTTCAGAGCAGGAACTTGCCCAGCCAATAGGACCCGGCGGCGAACAGACCGGCAGCAGGCATCGTGACGACCCAGGCGATGACCAGGTTGCCCGCAACGCCCCAGCGGACGGCACGCGTCCGTTGCACCGCGCCGACGCCGACGATGGCGCCGGTGATGGTGTGGGTGGTGGAGACCGGGATGCCGAAGGTGGAGGCCATGAACAGCGTGATCGAGCCGGCGGATTCGGCGGTAAAGCCTCCCACCGGGCGCAGTTTGGTGATTTTCTGGCCCATGGTCTTCACGATGCGCCAGCCACCGAACAAGGTTCCCGCGGCAATGGCTGCATAGCAACTGAAGATGACCCAGTTCGGCGGGGCTGCAGCATCCTTGGACACGGCGCCTGCCGAGACGAGCAAAAGCCAGATGATGCCCATCGTTTTCTGGGCGTCATTGCTGCCATGCCCGATGCTGTAGGCAGCCGACGAGAACAGTTGGGCGCGACGGAACCACTGGTCCACCTTGCGTGGCGCGGCCCGGACGCAAGCCCAGGAGATGATGATCATGATGAGCGCGCCCAGCAGCATGCCGAGCAACGGCGAAATGAAGATGAACGCGGCGGTCTTCAGGATGCCGGCCGACATGAGTGGGTGAGTACCCGCTTTGGCCAGAGTGGCGCCGATCATGCCGCCGATGAGGGCGTGCGACGAACTGGACGGAATGCCGTAGTACCAGGTGATGACATTCCAGGTGATGGCGCCGATGAGAGCCCCGAAAATGACGTAATGGTCGATGGCAGCCGGGTCGACGATTCCCTTGCCCACCGTGGCTGCGACTTTCAGGTGGAATATGAAGATGGCAATGAAATTGAAGAACGCCGCCCACGCGACCGCCTGGTGAGGACGAAGTACGCCCGTGGAGACCACGGTGGCTATGGCGTTGGCGGCGTCATGGAAGCCGTTCATGAAGTCGAACGCCAACGCCAGCAACACCAGCAGTGCCAGCGTGACCAGCGGGATGGTGAGTTCGGCGGTCATCAGACGTTTTCCACGACTACCGATTCAATGACATTCGCCACGTCCTGGCATTTGTCGATGGCGTTTTCGAGGTATTCGTAGACGTTCTTGTGCTTGATGAGCTGGCGAACGTCTTGCTCCTCGCGGAAAAGCTTCGATATCCCGTCGCGCGAGACCTTGTCCGCATCGCCTTCCAGTACGTCGATTTCGCGGGTGAGGGCGAGGGCGCGTGTGGCGTTGTCCATGGAGCGCAGCAGGCCGACGCCCGTGTTCACGCGCTGACAGCATTCGTGGAGCAGCTCCGCCATGCGCAGCGACGAGGGGGGCAGGTTGTGGATGTCGAAAAGGTGCATCGACTCGGCGGCGTCGTGCATCAGGTCGAGCACGTCGTCCATGCAGGAGATGAGGCGGTGGATGTCGTTGCGGTCGAACGGCGTGATGAAGGTGAGGTGCAGCAAGGAAATGGCTTCGTGCGTCACCTTGTCGGCACTGCGCTCCAGTTCGCCGATGCGCTGGATGAGTTCCGCGCGCCGGGTGGTGTCTGCGTAGTCCCGGACGAGTTCGATCACTGCTTGGCTGCCCTCCACGAT
>JBEGRA010000360.1:0-3100 GCA_041180705.1 Pseudomonadota bacterium
GAGCGTTTGGGCGCGAGTTCCTGAAGGCGTTCAAGGTTAGGAACCAGCAAGCCATTCTTGGCTCGGTGAGCTTCGACATGCAGCAGCAGTCGCAACTCGACGCGCTGCCGATGGCTCCCGCGATTCCGATGCCGCCGCCGCAGATGGGCGGGATGCCGATGGGTGGCCCGCCGCCGATGCCGGGTGGTCCGCTTCCCCCGATGCCGCCGGGACCGCCGCCCGGACCCATGCCCCCGTTACCAGGAGGACCGCAGGGCGGCTTCCCGCCCGCTGCATGACACCCTACAACCCGCACGGCGACCTGTGCCTCTCGATCTTCGCGGACGTCTATGCGACGGGCGCGCTGGTCTTCCCTCCGAATGCCCGCGTACTCGAAATTGGCTGCGCGGAAGCGGACTGGCAGACGCCCATGCTGGCACTGCGGCCGGACCTTCAGATTACCGGCGTCGATTGGCGTAAGGCCAAGCGCCCCGGCACCACGATTCAGGGCGACATCCTGACGCAGGACTTCGCGCCGGGATCGTTCGATGTCGTGGTGGGCATCTCCAGCATCGAGCACATTGGGCTGGGCCACTACGAGGCGGACCCGAAGTACCTCGACGGCGACGTGACGTGCATGGCCGACGTCGCGCAGTGGCTGGCCCCCGGTGGCTGGGCGTATCTCGACATCCCGTACAACGCGGCGGGCTACGAAGTCCTCAACACCGAAGCCCGCATCTACGACGACCGCGCGCTGGCCGAGCGTCTGACGCCGCTGGGACTGCGCGAGGCGGGCCGCTGGTATGCCGACCGCAGTGGGCGCTTCCTTGGTACCACGGCCCCAGAGCCGCGCCCCGCGCACAGCTTCGACTACGTGGCCCTGCTGCTGACCCGATGACCTACACCACCGAACAGATCGACGAACTGAAAGACCTCATCACGTCCCCCGGTTGGCGCTTGCTCGCGCAGTGGGCGACGAACGAGTACGGGCCGCTCGTGCTGTCCCGTGTGGCCAACGAAGAGGACGACACGAAGGCGCTGCTGCAACTGCGACAGGCGCGGGCGATTCAGGGCGCCGTCTCGGCGCTGCTGGAGTACCCCTCGCGCATCGTGTCCAAGTACACCGTGAACGACGCGCCGTCACCGTCGAGAGGGGGGCTGTAATGGGCTATCGACCGTTGGGGGATCGCCTCTTCGTCCAGCCGGACACCGTCGTGACCGAGACGGCTGGCGGGCTGGCGCTGGTCGAGGACTGGCCGCAGGAAACGTCGGGCACGGTGATCAGTCTCGGCAATGCCGTGCCTGACATTCGCGTCGGTGAACGGGTGCTGTTCGCGCCGAGTGCGGGACAGGTCGTGGAAATCAACAACGAACGGCTGTTCATCCTGCGTGCGCGGGATGTGGTCGCGGTGGTCACCGACATGTAGACAGATCGACGTTGACGAGACGCCTAGGGTAGCTCCCGAACAGCCGTAGCCCACGGCTGGCGTTTCGACACAAGGGCTGATCGGTGAAGGGCCACCGGCTGATGACGCTAACGCGTTGTTGGTCGGTGGCCTTTTGTCGTTTCAGCCCTGTTTTTTCCGCTGAAAGGACAGGCACCCGTGGACGAAGGCTTGATGAATTTGGAGGACGACTCGCCGGATTCGCTTGCGCCCTCCGCTGTATCGGAGGATGCCGAGCAGATCCTTGCGGCAGACCGGCAGACGCTCAGCGTAAGCACGCCGGAACCGCCACACGACGACGAGCCGGAAGTCGTGGACATCGGCGGACAGAAGGCCGTGCCGTACGCCGTCGTCAAGGAACTGCGCGAGAAGGTGCGCAACCTCTCCGACAAGGCCGCGAAGGCTGACCAGTTGGAGGCATGGCAGCGCGAGAACGAACCGGCGCTGCGGTTCCTCCAGAACAACAAAGACCTCCTGATTCAGCGCGTGGCCCCGGAACCCGCCGCGCCGACGGCGCCCCAGGTCGATCCAGACGCCCGCGAAGCCGCGCTGCTGATGGACTTCTACAAGCCTGACGGCACGCCCGATGACGACCGTGGCGCGAAGTGGCTGGCGTTGCAGGAAAAGCGGGCCTCGCGCATCGCCGACCAGCATCTCGCGCCGATTCGGCAGCGGACGCAGCAGGAACAGGCGAGCGTGAACTACCAGATGGCGCGGCAAGTGAAGGACAGCAACGGCAACACGCCGTCCGAAGCGTCCCTGCGGGCGATCTGGAGTCAGATGCCGCCGGAACTGGTGGCCGACCAGAGTGTCGCGGGCGTGCTCGCCACGCTGGCACTGGGACTCGACCAGTTGAACGGATCGAAGAAGCCGACCATCGCCGCACCACCGCCTGCGCTCGTCACGGAGTCGTCTGGAGGCCATCCGCGCACCCGGCCGTCGCTGAGTGCCTTGGAAGAACGGATCGCCTCTGAGCGTGGCGTGAGCGCGACGAAGTGGCAGGAACAGACACGCGGCTATACGCCCGGACGGGCGATGTCGCTGGAGGACTAAATGGCCCGACCGAAGAAGGAACTCGACCCGACCGACGCGGCGACGACGCCGACCGTGACGCCCGACCGCATCAAGATCTTCGAGCGCCGACTCCAGAATCCCAACGGGCAGTCCACCGCGCCGATTGACCTCCGCGATCCGTCGCTGGTCTGCCGGTGGGTAAACGCCGCGATCTCGTCGGACAAGGTGTGGCGGGCGAAGAACGCAGGCTGGGTGCCGGTGCGGCCGGAAGACCTCGCGGATCTCGATCAGGTCGGCGGGTTCGTCAAGTCACCGGACGGCTTCGTCACCCGTGGCGACCGTGGGCAGGAACTGCTGATGTCGATGCCGCGTGTGTGGCGCGACAAGATCGCCCTGGCGAAAGCCAAAGAGAACATGAAGAACATGGGCGATCCGCAGGCGACGAAAAACGAAGTCGTGGCGGCAGCGTCCGATCGGCTCGGGGATCAGGCGGCGGACTATCTCAACCGCAAGCTGAACGTCGTGGGGGCCGTCCGTGACCAGCACGAGATGATCCACCGTGACGCCAACGTGGTCGAGTGATTCTCTGCTCAGGCGCGTTCGACGGGCTGCATAGCGGGCACGTCGCGTACCTCAAGGCGGCGAAGGCGCTCGACCCGTCC
>JBEGRA010000361.1:0-4339 GCA_041180705.1 Pseudomonadota bacterium
TCCCAGCCCGGCCTTCCAGGGCGAGGGAACGCTGGTCACTCTGCACTTCCGCGCTCTTTCAGCCCGTCCGGCGACCATGATCGCAGTCCAGCAGTTCGCTGTTTCCACTGCGGAGGGCACGCCGTTGCCGGTACTGGCGCCGCGACCGATGACGCTGGTGGTCAGTCAGTGAAGATGGCGCGCGCCAGTCGGGGTTTCACGCTCATCGAGTTGATCGTCACGGTGGCGATTGTCGCCCTGTTGGCGACGGCCGCGATGCCCGTGGCCCAGTTGGCCTTCAAGCGCACCCGCGAACAGGATCTTTCCATCGCCTTGCGGCAGATTCGCGGGGCCATCGACGCTTATCATGAGGCGGCGATGACGGGGCGCGTGCCGATGGAGGCGGGCACCTCGGGCTATCCACCAGACCTCAAGGTACTGGTGGCAGGCGTGCCCGACGCCAAGGATCCGGATGGCAAGCGCATTTATTTCCTGCGCAGTCTGCCGCGCGACCCGTTCTTCCCCGATGCTGCCGCCCCGGCCGAACAGACCTGGGGGCTGCGGAGCTATGCCAGTCCACCGGACGCGCCGACGCCGGGGGACGACGTCTACGACATCCACTCGCTGCACCCGGGCACAGGCCTGAACGGTGTGGCCTATTCCCAATGGTGAGTTGCGTGAAAGTTTCCCCTGGCTGCCGCGCCGGCCGCGGTTTCACCCTCATCGAACTGCTGGTCGTCATGGCCATCAT
The DNA here is from genome assembly GCA_041180705.1 of Pseudomonadota bacterium. Lineage (GTDB taxonomy): Bacteria > Pseudomonadota > Gammaproteobacteria > Steroidobacterales > Steroidobacteraceae > CAIOHZ01. Next base: position 731 of record JBEGRA010000361.1, read on the forward strand.
CGCCACCTTGCTGGCGATCGCGCTGCCGCGATATTTCCTGAGCCTGGAACGGGCCAAGGAGGCCACGCTGCGTCAGGACCTTGCCGTGATGCGTGAGGCCATCGACAAGTATTCTGGGGATACAGGGCACTTTCCGGCAACCCTGCCGGAACTGGTGGAAAAGCGCTACCTGCGTGCGGTTCCCGAAGACCCGATCACGAAGTCCATCGACACCTGGACGACGACGGCCAGTGGCGACGCTGATGCACCTGGCATCACCGACGTCCACAGCGGTGCGGAAGGCAACGCGACGGACGGCCGTCCTTATGTCGAGTTCTGAAACCCGTCGCCCTTCGCGGAGGCAGGCCGGATTCACCTATCTCGGTTTGCTGTTTGCCTTGACGCTACTGGGGCTGGCCCTGGGAGCGGCGGGCACGGTTTGGTCCGTGGTACGCCAACGCGACCGCGAGCAGCAGTTGTTGTGGACGGGCGGGGAAATTCGGCGCGCGATAGGCCATTACTACCAGGCCGGCCCGGGTGGCTTGCGGGCGTTCCCGCGTTCCCTTCAGGACTTGACCGACGATCATCGCGGACCCGTGGTGATTCGCCATTTGCGCCGTGCCTACCCGGACCCCATGACGCCGACCGGCGAGTGGGAATTGATCCGCGGCAGTGATGGTGGGCTGATCGGGGTTGCCAGCAAGGCGAAGGGGCAGCCCATGAAGCAGAAGGGTTTCGCCGAGGCGGACCGGGCCTTCGAAGATGCCGGCTGCTATTGCGACTGGCGTTTTGTTTATCTGCCGCAGTTGCAGCAACGTCAGGGCAAGCCCGGTGCCGCCACACCTGCTGCCACTCTCGGAAGTGGCGGCAATGCCCCGGCTTCGGGGCTTTCGCGGCGCGAAGTCGGCGAGATGTCGCGCGGGCGGCGCTAGCCCGCGCGCTGATTCAGGCTGACGGCGCCAGCAGCGCGTCGATCTTTTCCATGAGCTGGGCGCGGTCGAAAGGCTTCGTCATGACGGCGTCTGCGCCCGAGCGCTCCGCAGCAGCCAGATAGGCGCTGGTGGTGATGGCTTCGGGCTTGTAGGCCTGCGGCTCGAAGTTGCCACCCCCGGAGATGGCGAGAATGCGCACTGCCGGGTGGGCCTGACGGATGGCCGTGACCGCATCGATGCCATTCATTTTCGGCATGATGATGTCGGTGATGATGAGGTCCGGGGGGGAGGCGGCGCACGCCGCAACGCCTGCCGCACCATCTGCGGCTTCCTCGATTTCGTGCCCGGACTTCTCCAGGATGCGTCGCAGGGCCCGGCGTACGCTGGGTTCGTCGTCGATGATGAGTATCCGGCTCATGTTTCTGCTCCTTGCTGTGATGGGGCTGCCAGCACAGGGTCATCTGCCAGAGGGAAGCGAACGGTGAACGTGCTGCCCACCCCCGGCGTGCTTTCTACGGTAATGGTACCCCTTAACGACTCGATGATACCGTGAACTACGGGTAAACCGAGGCCTGTGCCTTCGCCCACCGGACGGGTGGTGAAGAAGGGTTCGAAAATTCGGGAGGCGACTTCGGCGGACATGCCGTGGCCCTCGTCGCTGACGGAGAGATTGGCTTTCATTGCGCCACTGGGGCCCGGGCCTGCCCACGTCCGTACCAGCAGCCTGCCGCCGCGTTCACGCATGGCCTGGCGGGCATTCGTGCAGAGATTCATGACGACCTGGCCGAGCAGTGCCGAATTGCCGACGATGGGCAGAGCGGTGCTCCCGTAGTCCTCCACCACTTCCAATTGAGCCGGCATGAGGGCGCGAACGAGGCCGACGGTGTCGCCGACCGCGGTGCGCAGGTCGATGCGTTCGCGTTCGCCATCGTCCATGTGGCGAGCGAAGAGCAGAATTTGCCGCACGACGGCACGGGCGCGTTGGGCCGCCGCGTGGGCAGCCTGCAAATCTTCGCGGATGGGGCTGCTTTCGGGCAGTTCGTCGATGGCGGATTCGGTGTAGAGCAGGATGGGAACCAGCACGTTGTTGAACTCGTGCGCTATGCCGCCGGCAAGCGTGCCCAGTTCACGCAGCTTCTGCTGCTGGCGCAGTTGCTGTTCCAATTTGTGACGGGTTTGTTCGCTCGATTCGCGCTCGGCAATCTCGCGTACCAATTGCACATTGGCTGTCGCGAGACGATCGCGCATGAACTCCAGGTCCTGCGTCAGTTCGCGCACTTCGTGCAGCGTGCTGGTCGTGGAGAGGGGACGGTCGAAGGCACCGCCGGAGACTTTGCGGGAAGCTTCGCGAAGTTCGTTCAGGGGGCGGGTAAGGCGCCGGATGAGCAGAACGGCACCGAGGGTGGACACGAGCAGGTAGGCAGCCAACACGTACCAAATGCGGGTACGGGCGTTTTCGGCGGCATCGAGCACGGCACGCTCGTCGAAACCCAGTCGCAGGATTTCCGTGCGGCCGTCGATGCTGAGCGGCTTCGACAGGTAGTACACCTCGTCGTTGCCGGAGTGGATGGCAAAGTCGTCTCCGCGGAAAACCAACCCTTCGCTCTCGAAGGCGCGACTCACGGTTTTTTGCTTGCCTTCCAGTTCTGCGTACAGCGCGTGTCCGGAAAGCACGATACCGTCCAGCACGTTCTGGCGTTCCGCGGCGTCCAGGGTCGAGTCGTCTCGTTCCAGTTCGTCGCCGATGAAGTTGGCGTAAGAGCGTACTTCGTTGATGAAGACGCGCCCCTCGCCATCTTCGACGATGCGCAGCAACCCCAGAAAGAGGGGTGGGAGCAGCAGGAAGTGCACGGCGAGAACGCCGATGAGTACGCGTCCGCCGAGCGTATTGCCTAACCGCGCCACAGGAGCCTCACGATGCGCAGGTCAGTGCGCCCGGTCACCTGGTCGGCCCAGAGGCAGCCCACGGCGTTGGTGTTGTCCCGCAGGACGCTGACGACTTCCGTGGCGCTGTCCGCTTGGCTCGGTGCCGCGCGCCCCTGCTTCACGGCCATCCGCAGCAGGCGATGTTCGTACTGCGTTGCCGACATGCCGACGACGCTTTGCAAGAACGCGCTGTCGAGCGCCGCGTCGCCGGACAGACGGATGGCGTGGAGTTGCCGGTTGCCCGCGGTGACCGTAAAGCCCATGAAGAGCTTGCGGACCGTGAGGGAGTCCATTTCCACGACGGGGCTGTCTGCGCGCACGACCAGCACGAGGTCCCGCGAATCCGCGGAACCTGCGGCCAGCAGCAGCAGGGTGGCGAGAAGTCGGCGCATCAGTGGAACACCGCGCTCCATTGCAGGCGCAGTTCCATGAAGCGATCGTTGCCGGATTTTGCGCCGCCGGTTTCCAGGCTGAGCGCGTGATTGCTGCCGGACTCGAAACGGACACCCACGACGTTCCGTTCATTGATGAAGCCGGGGAAGTTGGCGAAGTAGCGGCTGCCTTCCGTGCCGAGGGTGGATTCGTGCCGGATGAAGCCCAGCCAGTCTTCGTTAAGCCGGTACTCCCCATGGACGAACCAGGACGTGGCGTATTCGGAGACCAATTCCGGGCCGAAGTCGAAGCGGTTGCGGATGCGGTACAGCGAGCCGAGCCAGCGTGCCTCGCCTAGATGCACATCGCCATAGAGACCGATGGTGGTTTGGTCGATATG
>JBEGRA010000362.1:0-3593 GCA_041180705.1 Pseudomonadota bacterium
GGTTGGACGCCGTGTCGATGAGCGGACGACCCGGCAGACGCAGCGCGTTGTCGATGAACTTGTTGAAGCGGGTGGTGAGGTAGCCGTAGCTGCCCTGCACGCGCCAACCGTCCTTCACGACCAAGGCACCTTCGATTTCGAAGCCTTTGTACACGGCTTCACCGGCGTTCGTCAGGAACGACTGCGTGGTGGCCGGGATGAGCTGCGTGAGCTGCAGGTCGCTGATCTTGTTGTCGAACAGCGCGACGTTCAGGCGGGCGCGGCCGTCGAGCATCGTGGCCTTCACGCCCACTTCCTTCGACACGGAGGTCTGGGGCTGGTACGGCGTGGTGGCGACGGCCGGGATGGCCAGTTCTGCCGAGAAGCCGCCGCTCTTGAAGCCCTTGGCAACGCGCACGTAGGCGTTCACGTTGTCCGAGACCTTGAAGCTGAGCGAGCCCATCGGCGTGGTGCCCGAGAAGCTGTCGCTGTAGGCCGTGAACGGCAGGATGTCCGTGGTACGCGCACCGTCGAAGCCGGCGGTGTTGTAACGGTGCGTCCACCCACCACGGTCTTCCTTGGTGGTACGGATGCCGAGCGTCAGGGTGGTACGGTCGGTGACCGACCAGTCCGCCTGGGCGAACGCGGCCTTGGCCTTGGTGTTCACCGCGTAGTTCGAACGCTGCGGGCCCTGACCGAACAGCGTGAACAGCTGGGCGCCATTCGTCTCGCCATCGTCGGTGAAGTAGTACAGGCCAGCCACCCACTTGAAGCTGCCGGCGGTGCCATTCCACTGCAGTTCGTGCGAACGCTGCTGGTAGTCGGTGTGGCGGTTGTAGTACGCGCTCATGCCCCAGTTGAAGGTGGGCGTGAGGGCAATGGACGCCAGCGGCATGCCGTCGATGTCCTGGCTGTCGCCAAAGCTCATCTTGCGGTCCGCGAAAATGTACTTCAGCTGCTGGCTGTCGCTCAGCTGGTAGTCCACCGTGAGCGAGTGGGCCGCCGTGCGACCGCGCTCCCAGATGGGACCGCCGTTCGTGCTGACGGTGCTCGGGCGCTGCGTGCGGATGTAAGGCGTGGCAGCCGCCTGGATGCCACCACCCACGAAGGCGCCGAACACCGACGGGAAAGTGCCGCCCCAACCGTTGACGGCGTACAGGCTCGACGGCGTCGGCGTGTTGTTCGCCTTCGAGTAGTCGAACGAGTAGCCGACCTTCAGGTCGTCGGAGAAGTCGAGATCGACGGCGATGCGCGCGGCATCGCTATCCACGGCGCCGAGGTCCGGGCCGGTCAGGTTCTTCGCCCAGCCGTCCTGCTGTTCCTTGCGCAGGCCGATGCTGGCGCTGGCAATGCCGAACTTCGGCAGGTCGACCATGAGGCGACCGACCTTGCGGCCGTAGTCGCCGAACTCCACGGAGGCCTTGCCGCCGAACTCACCCGAAGGAGCGCGGGTGATGAAGTTGATGGCGCCGCCTTCCGTGTTGCGGCCGAACAGCGTGCCCTGCGGGCCGCGCAGCACTTCGACACGCTCGAGGTCGACCACGTCGAACACCGAGCCCTGGCTCTTGCCGAGGTAGACGCCGTTCAGGTACAGACCGACCGAAGCGTCCACCCAAATGGCCGGCTGACCAGTGACCGAACCGCGGATGCCGACGGTGGAGATGAGCTTGGCGCCCGGATTGCTGCGGAACATGACGTTCGGCGCAATGGCGTTCAAGCCGGCGACGCTCTCGATACCGCGCTTTTCCAGCTGCTCGGTGGAGATGGCCGTGACCGACAGGGGAACTTCCTGCAGGTTTTCCGCGCGCTTCTGCGCCGTGATGGTCACTTCTTCCAGGATGTCGCCCTTGTCAGCGGCTTCGGCCAGCGCCTGCGAGGCAGCGGCAGAGAGCACGAGTGCAACGGCATATGCGCAAGTCTTCGACGAGTTCATCGTGATTCCCCCTCGTGAACGGAACATCAATCTACAGTCCATGCACCATTTCCCGGTGCCTCTTTCAGCGGAGAATAACCCGTTTTCTGCCGTTTGCACTACTTGAAACACCTTTTGCACTGCGCAACTTGCAGTTTCGTACGTCATTACGTACGCTAAATGCACAATTTGTGGCAGGAAAACATCATGGTGCATACCGCCAGCGAGGCCAGAGCGAATCTTTACCGCCTCATCGACCAAGTGATCGACTCCCACGAGCCCGTGCGAATTACCGGCAGGCGCGGCACTGCCGTGCTCGTTTCCGAGGATGACTGGCGCGCCTTGCAGGCCACGCTGAACCTCGTATCCGTGCCGGGTCTGCGCGAGTCCGTGCGTCGTGGCATGGCTGCACCACTGGCAGCCAGCGCAGAACGCCTGCCTTGGTAGTTTGCGTAATGCAGGTGCACTTTCGTTACGCAGTGAGTAGTGCATGAACTGGTGGGTGGTGTTCGCGCCCGACGCCGTAATGGACGCCCCACGCGCTGCACTGGCCGGCTACAAGTCCCGCGTCGCCGAGCTGCTCGCCCTGCTCAGCCGCGATCCTTTCGAAACCTCGCCGCCGTTCATCGTGCTGCAAGGCGACTTGAAGGGGGCTTATGCGCGCCGGCTCGATCTGCGCCAGTGCCTCGTTTACGAAGTACTGCGCGAAGAACGCGTGGTGCGAGTGCTGCGGTTGTGGACGCACGACGACTGAATGCGCCGCGGTTGCCGCGCGGTGCGTAGAATCTGCCCGCATGAGCGCTACCCAAGTACATGAGTTCCTGATCATCGGCGCCGGCTTCGCCGGCATCGGCATGGGCATTCGCCTGCGGCAGGAAGGAGTGGACGATTTCCTCATCCTGGAACGTGGTGACGAGCCCGGCGGCGTCTGGCGGGACAACCACTACCCCGGCGCGGCCTGCGATGTGCCCTCGGTGCTGTATTCCTTTTCGGTTGCACCGAACCCCGACTGGTCCTGCGTCTATCCGCCGCAGCCGGAAATCCATGCCTACTTGCGTGCCTGCGTGGAAAGGTTCGGCCTCGAGGACCGCCTGCGCACCCGCGCCAGCGTCGCCGAAGCGGCATGGGAAGAACTCGCCGCCTGCTGGCGCGTGACGTTGGACGACGGCACCGTACTGCGCTCACGGTTTCTGCTGAGTGCGGTGGGGCAACTCAGCCGCCCGGCCATTCCCGTCCTGGCCGGTGCCGAAGATTTCCGGGGCTTGGCTTTCCACTCGGCGGCATGGCCACTGGGTTTGTCGCTTGAAGGCAAGCGCGTGGCGGTGGTGGGCTCCGGCGCTTCGGCCGTGCAGTTCGTACCGGCCATTGCGGCGCAGACGGCGCGTCTCACCGTATTCCAGCGTTCCGCCAACTATCTGCTGCCGCGCCACCAGCGCGCGTATTCGAAGCTGGAGCAGTGGTTGCATGCCCGGGTACCGCCTTACCGTGCACTGGTGCGCTTGAAGACCTTCCTGAGCCATGAAGTGCTGGCACTGGGCTTCGGGCGCCTGAATGGTGTGTTCAGCGCGCTCGCTTCGCTGCCATTTCGCGCGCTGCTGAAAACGCAGGTGCCTACCGCCGCCCTGCGCGCGGCTTTGACGCCCGACTATCCCGTCGGCTGCAAGCGGGTACTGATCTCCAGCGACTATCTGCGCACGCTCGC
>JBEGRA010000363.1:0-2588 GCA_041180705.1 Pseudomonadota bacterium
AAGGCCCGCGCCTGATGGGCTGGGGCTTCGGGCCGCACAACAACCACTTCATCGCGCAGGGCATCGCGGGGCTTTCGGCCGCGGACGTGCCGCGCTTGAAGCTGAAGTGGGCACTGGCCTACCCGAGCGGTGCCTTGCGCGCGCGTTCGCGCCCCACGTTCGACCAGGGCCGCCTCTATGTGGGCAGCCAGGACGGCACCGTCTACGCGCTGGACGCGAAGACCGGCTGCAAGCACTGGACCTTCCGCGCCAGCGCCGAAGTGCGCACGCCGGTGCTGGTGGATGCGGTCGGCAAGACCGGCCAGCGCGTGGCGATGTTCGGCGACCTGAACGGGCGCGCCTATGCAGTGGATGCCACCAATGGCGCGCTGCTGTGGAAGCTGAAGGCGGATGACCACCCGACGTCCACCATCACCGGTGCGCCTGTGCTGCATGCGGGCGTGTTGTACGTGCCGGTGTCTTCACTCGAAGAAGCGTCCGCCGACCCGTCCTACGAATGTTGCACCTTCCGTGGTTCCGTGCTCGCGGTGGAAGCCGACACGGGCAAGGTGCTGTGGAAGAGCTACACCATTCTGGAACCCGCGAAGCAAGTGGGCGTAACCAAAGCGGGCGTGAAGCGCTTTGCGCCCGCTGGTTCGCCCATCTGGAACTCGCCCACCATCGATGAGCAGCGCGGACTGCTGTACGTGGGCACGGGCAATTCCTACAGCGCGCCAGCCGATGCTTCGTCCGACGCCATCGTGGCGTTCGACCTGAAGACCGGCGAGCGCAAGTGGGTGCACCAGGTGGTGGCCAACGACGCGTGGAACGTGGGCTGCATGATCGGCAACGCCAACTGCCCCGAGCCGGAAGGTCCGGACCTGGACATCGGTGCCGGCACCATGCTGCTGAAAAAGGCCGGCCCGAAGGGCGTGGACCTGGTGGCCGTGGGCTTGAAGGATGGCACCGTGGTGACCATCGACCCCGACCATCCGGCGCAGGAACTGTGGCGGCGCAAGCTGGGCCGCGGCAGCATCCAGGGCGGCGTGCAGTTCGGCATGGCGTATGACGGCAAGCGCCTCTATGTGCCCATCTCCGACATGTCGAACTCGCCGGACGGCAAGACCTACGACGGCCCCATCCAGCCCGGCCTGAACGCGCTGGTGCCGGCAACCGGCGAGATTGCCTGGCGCACCCCGGCGGATGACATCTGCCACGGGCGCCCGCTGTGCGACAGCGGTATCCTCGCTTCCATCGCGGCCATCGACGGCGTGGTGTTCGGCGGCCACATGGACGGGCGGCTGCGCGGCTACGACGCGGCCACCGGCAAGGTGGTGTGGGAGCAGGACACCACGGCCGCAGTGACTGGCGTCAACGGCGTGAAGGGCAGCGGTGGTTCCATGGGCGGCGGTGGCCCGGTGGTCTACAACGGCATGGTCTACGTCAACTCGGGCTATGGCCTGTACTTCCACATGCCGGGCAACGTGCTGCTGGCGTATTCGGTGGACGGCAAGTAACGCCGGCAGTTAGCATCCCGCATCTCTTCCGATGCGGGTGTTCGCCATGCGTTTTGCTTCCACGGTGCTTCTGCTGGCCACTACGGTGGTCGCCACGCTGGGTTCGGCAGTACAAGCCGCCGAGCCCGCCAAGGAACCCGTCACAGTCATCACCGGCGGCCATCTGCTGGATGTCGCCACGGGCCAGTGGGTGGACCACCCCGCCGTGTTCGTCGAAAAGGGCCGCATCACTTCCATCGCCGATGCGCGCACGGTGAAGTGGGGCAAGGGCGTCCGCCACATCGACCTCGGCAACCGCTACCTGCTGCCTGGTCTCATCGACATGCACGTGCACCTCACTTCGCTCGCCGAAGTGGGTGGCTACCAGGACCTGCGCTACACCGACACGTTCTGGACGGCCGTGGGTGTGGCGAACGCCGCGAAGACCTTGAACATCGGCTTCACCACCGTGCGCAACGTGGGCTCTGCCGACTTCGCGGATGTGGGTTTGCGTCAGGCCATCGACGGCGGCTGGATTCCCGGGCCGCGCATCGTGGCGGCTGGCTGGGCGATTGGCGCCACCGGCGGCCACTGCGACGACAACCGCTTGCCGCCTTCCATGGACCGGCCGAGCCCGTCCGTGGTGAACGGCGCCGACGAAGCGCGTGCCCGCGTGCGTTGGCTGCACAAGTACGGCGCCCGCGCCATCAAGATCTGCGCCACCGGCGGCGTGTTCTCGCTCGGCGACTCCGTGGGCGGCCAGCAGCTGACCTTCGAAGAGATGAAGGCCATCGCCGACGAAGCGCACATGCTGCACCTGAAGGTGGCCGCGCATGCGCACGGTGACGAAGGCATCCGCACCGCCATCCTCGCGGGCATCGACACCATCGAACACTGCAGCCTGGCCAGCGATGCCACGCTGAAGCTGGCGGTGGAGCACCACACCTGGTTCTCCATGGACGTGTACAACGACGACTACATCCTGGCCACCGGCACCGCCAACGGCACCGAGCAGGAAAGCCTGGACAAGGAACGCGCCATCGGCCTGCAGCAGCGCCAGACCTTCCAGCGCGCAGTGCGCGCCGGCGTGCCCATGGTGTTCGGCTCCGACGC
>JBEGRA010000364.1:0-4198 GCA_041180705.1 Pseudomonadota bacterium
CGAAGGCGATGACGAGCAGCACCGACAGGCCGAGGCCCTGACGAATCTGCGTCCACTGGCTGCTGAGCAGCTCGTGGCGGAACTCCCGCTCCAGATAGCTATCCGAGAAACGCAGCCACGGGTAGCCCGTGCGCTGCTCGCGCGCCGCGCCGGATTCCGTGGACTCGACTGTTTCGGGCTGTTTCGACATCAGATTCCGTTCTTGGCCCGAAGGTTCACGCAAACCAGCGGGCCAGATATTCCTCGAAGCTGCCCTTGTCGGACCGCTCGATGATGGCTTGTTCGTCCAGGCTGTCTTCGGCGGCCTGGGCCAACTGGCTCAGAACCGGCGCGTCGACCGGGGCGACTTCCAGGAAGTGCCGGCGATGGGCCGAGGACATCTGCCGCGCCCAGGTGGAGAACCCCTCCCCGGACTTCTTCAGCTCCGCCAGCAGCCGCGCCGAGGGCGTCAGCCCCACGTCCGCGACTTTCGCCACCTGCACTTCCACGGCCGAAGTGTACGGGCGGGCAGGGTCGCCTGTATCCAGCATTTCGGCAGTTCCGCGGACTCCGTCAACAATTTCGGCCGCCCAATGGGCCAGCGGCACGCTCCGACCGTCCCGCCGGAGCAGCAAACCGGGCTCCCGGCCACGCCGCGCCACTGTTACATGGTTGGCATCCAGCGCCGCCTGCTCGTCCGCACCGATGGGTGCGCCGGGGCTGAGCACGCACCAGGCCAGGAAGGCCTCGAGGAAGCGCAGCTTGTTCATGTTCACGCCTACGGGGTCGAAGGCGCTGACATCCAGCGAGCGAACTTCGACGTACTGCACGCCGGCGCGGGCCAGGGCCTTGGTAGGCCGCTCGCCCGGTGCCGCGACGCGCTTCGGGCGAATGAAACTGTAGTACTCGTTTTCGATCTGCAGCACGTTGGCGTTCAACTGGCGCCACTGGCCGTCCACCTTCACGCCACGCGCGGCGTAGTCCGGGTGGGGCGTAGCGATGGCGGCCGCGAGGTCCCGCACGTATTCCTGCAGCGAGTTCACCGAGACGCGCAATTCGGACTGCGCCGAGTTGCGGTAGCCCACATCGCTCATGCGCAGCGACGTGGCATGCGGCGCGTAAAGCGTTCCGGGAACCAGCGTCTGCAAGCCATGGTCGTGCTGGCCGCGCAGGAAGCTGGCGCACAGGGCCGGCGACACGCCGAACAGATACAGCACTATCCAGCCATGACGGCGATAGTTGCGCAGCAGTTCGAAATAGCGCGCGGACACGAAATCCTGGCCGGATTCACGGCTCTGCCGCACTTCGGCCAGCACGGGCCAGAACTGCGCAGGAAAGCTGTAGTTGAAGTGCACGCCGCTGATGGCCTGCATGAGCCGGCCGTACCGCAGGCCCAGGCCTTCGCGGTAGACCTCCTTCATGTGCGCGCTGTGCGAACGGCCGTAACGCGCGATGGGAATATCCGCATCGCCGTTCACCACGCAGGGCATCGAAGTGGCCCACAGACGCTCTTCGCCGATGGCGCGGTAGGTGTACTGGTGCAGTTGGGTAAGGCGTTCCAGCAGACGCGCACTGTCCGGGTAGGCCGGCGTAACCAGTTCCAGCAGGGCCTCGGAATAGTCCGTGGTGATTTCCGGATGTGTGAGCGGGCTGCCCAGCGCGCGTGGGTGCGGCGTCTGCGCCACGTGCCCGTCCGGGGTGACGCGCAGGGATTCCTTTTCGACGCCCTTGAGGCCGCCGACCAGAACCCCGCGTTCACCGGAATTCACGAGACCGGCCAACTGCCTGTCGAAAGAGAGTGCGCTCATCGGGACGGCCAACCGGAAAGGTAAAGCGGAAGTCTAAACCAGCCGGCGTGTCAGCACTTGCCAAGCCATCACGAAATCGCCGGCGAGGCTGTAAAACGGGTAAGTGAACGTGGCCGGGCGATTGCGCTCGATGCGGAAGTGCCCCACCCACGCGAAGCCGTAACCGGCGAGCGGCACCAGCCACAACAAGGCCCAGCGGCCGGACACCACTGCGGCAAGGGCGAGCGCCACGGCCAGCACCGTGCCGCACACGTGCAGACGCCGGTTCAAGGGGTGCGAATGCTCACCCAGGTAGTAGGGGTAGAAATCCGCGAAGCGGCGATAGCGGGCCTCGGCCCGGGGCGGCTGGGAGGTGTTCATGGGCCGCAGATTACGGCAGTTCGGCTACCGCCTCCACCTGCACGAGAAAGCCAGGGTCCGCGAACTGCCGCACTTCCGTGAAGCTGGCGGCGGGCAGTCGGTCATGCGGATGGAACTCGAACCGCACGTCGGAGGCGGCGAGGAAGGCCGCCATGTCGGTGGTGGCGATGCGCTCCAACACGATGTCGTCGAGCGTTGCGCCATGAGCCGCCAGCGTGTGCTGCAGGTTGGTGTACACGGCGCGCAGTTGCCCGGGCATGTCCCCGGGCGCCACGAGGTTGCCGCGCGCATCCACCGCCAGCGTGCCGGAGATGTAGAGGGTCTTGCCCACCTTCACGGCCTGCGAATAGCCGAAGTCCGCCTCGAAGGCATTCAGGTGGAAGGGTTCGGGAAACACCCTGGGTGCGGGCGGCGTGGCTTCTTCGGCAGTGCAGCCCGGCACCGCCAGCATGAAGCCTGCCACTACGGCGCCGCCCACCAGCAACACGCCGCGCCCGAGATAGGTGGTCGTTCCCGCTTTCCTGTCCATGCTCCGGCATCGGCAGCGGCGCGCACTCCCTTGAACCTGCGGCTACACTTTGCCGCATGACCGCACGCCAACCCCTGCTCTTCCGCCCCATTGCCGCGCACGATGACGCCGCCATGGCCGCCATCATCCGCCGCGTCATGCCCGAGTTCGGCGCCGACGGCCCGGGCTTCGCCATCAGTGACCCGGAAGTGGATTTCATGAGCCGCGCCTATGCGGCGCCACGCCACGCGTATTTCGTTGTGGTGGATGCTGCGGAAACAGTGCTGGGCGGCGCTGGTATTGCGCCGCTGGCCGGCGACGATGGCAGCGTCTGCGAACTGCGCAAGATGTACTTTCTGCCCGCGGCACGCGGCACGGGTAGCGGCGAGGCCTTGCTGCGCCACTGCCTGGAAGTGGCGCGCGGCTTCGGCTACCGGCAGTGCTACCTGGAAACGCTGGACGGCATGACCGGGGCGATGAAGCTCTACGCGAAGTGCGGCTTCGCACCCATCGCGGCGCCGCTGGGGGCCACCGGCCACTTCAGCTGCGACCGCTTCTACCTGCGCGAACTCTAGGGCGCCACTGCCCAGGCACGCATGCGCTGTTCAAGCACTTCCAGCGGCAGAGGGCCCCAGGCACCCAGTTGCTGATCGAACAGGGCTTCGTCGAAGGCCGCGCCCTGCTGCAAAGCCAGCGCTTCCCGCAACTGCCACAAGCGCAAGTAGCCCGCCGCGGGTGCCGCCACCCAGGCCGACGAAGCCAGTACCGCGCCCATGCGCTCCGCTGCCGCCGCGCCGGTCCAGCGCGAATGCGCGGCGAGATAAGCCAGTGCCTGCGAACGGTTCCAGCCCAGACCATGCAGGCCCGTATCGATGACGAGCAGGGCGAGGCTGTCACGAACCTCGGCCAAGGCGGCGGAGTCGCCTGCCGTGTTTGCCGGAAGCGCCGGCGCGGCGCCAGCCACGTTGCCCGCCGCCACGCGCGCGCGCAGGCGGTAAAGGCCGTAACCATCGCGGTGTGCCGGATGCGGTGCCAGCCGCTGCCAGGCAGGCACCTCCACCCACGGCAAGCGCTCGCGCAGTACAGGCACCGAAGGCGCGGTTGAAGCAGTTGCGGGTTCAGCGGGCGCTGGTGCCAGTGCTGCAGCGTCCAGCGGCGCGCCGGCACCGTTTGCCGCAACCGTCGCCTGCAGCGCCTCCAAACGCAGCACCTCGGCCGACGCCGCCTCGTGCCATTCCCGCGGCGTGAACGCCATCCCCGTGGCCTTCCGCAAACGGTAGCCGTACCAAGCCTCGCCCAGCGGCAAGTCCGCCCAGGTCGGCGCGTCCTTCGCGCGCGTGGCAGCCGTCTGCAAACGCGCCTGCAGACGCTGCAGCGCGGGCTGCAAGCTTTCCTGACGCAAGGTTTGATAACGCTGCGCCAAAGCCTGCTGCGCAGTGGCGGGCACGCTGCCCCAGGCACCGGCCGGCGGCACCAGGTCGGCGGCCGCAGCAGCACCCACTTGGGCAGCCAGCGCGCGCCAAGCCTCGGGCGCCAGACCCAG
>JBEGRA010000365.1:0-7872 GCA_041180705.1 Pseudomonadota bacterium
CTGTTGCGCGACATCAGCGGCCTGATGGCAGACGAAAAGATTTCCATCGACCGCATGGCCACCGCCAGCGACCACGCCCGCGGCACCGCCGACATGGACATCACGGTCCGCGTGCCGCATCTTGAAGCCTTGCAAAAAGTGATGGACCGTCTGGCTGCCCTGCCGGACGTGCTGTCGGTCCGTCGTCGCGGTTGAACCCGCCAGGAACGCTCCCATGAACAAATCCCTCGCCATCAAGCTGTTGGTCATCCTCGGGTTGACCGTGCTGCTGCTCGTGCCGCTGGCCTTCATCTCGGGGCTGACCAACGAACGCGAACGCCACCGCGACGAGGTGGTGAAGGACATCGCCGCCAGTTCAGCGAACGAACAGCAGATCACGGGCCCGCTGCTCGTGGTGCCGTACGTCCACACCGTGCGCACCTGGACCGATGACCCGAAAACCGGCCAGCGCGTCCAGCGGGAAACCGAGGAGCGCGGCGCGCTGCATTTCCTGCCGGAGCGGTTGGACGTGACCGGCAAACTGCGCACCGAACGTCGGTTCCGCGGCATCTACGAGGCGCGGCTGTATACGCTGAACGGCCGCCTGGCAGGCCATTTCGTGGTGCCCGCCGACTATGGGTTGCCGCCCGCGCGTCTCGCGGAATACCGTTTGGAGGCACCGACGCTCGCGCTGGGCATCAGCGATGTCCGCGGCATCCGCAACGACGTGCCGCTGCTGGTGAACGGCCAGCCGCTGCGCTTCGAGGCCGGTAGCGGCTCTGCCGTGCTGGGCACCGGCCTTCACGCCACCGTGCCCATGGCGGCGCGGCACGACTTCCAGCTGGACCTCACTCTGCAGGGCACCAGCGCGCTGCACTTCACGCCGGTGGCCCGTGAAACGCGCGTGAAGCTCGACTCGGACTGGCCGCACCCGAGCTTCACCGGCGACTTCCTGCCCGTGGAGCGCCAGGTGACGGCCACCGGCTTCAATGCGCTGTGGCAGGCGTCGTTCTTCTCCACCAACATCCAGCAGTTGCTGGTGGCCTGCGCGGACGATGGCGCTTGCGAAGGGTTCAACGGCCGCCGCTTCAGCGTTTCGTTCATCGACCCGGTGGACCACTACGCGAAGATGAGCCGCGCAGTGAACTACGCGCTGCTGTTCGTCACGCTCACCTTCGCCGCCTTCTTCCTGTTCGAGGTGCTGCGTCGTCTGGCCATTCACCCGGTGCAGTACGGCTTGGTGGGCATCGCCCTCGCCCTGTTCTTCCTGCTGCTGTTGTCGCTGTCGGAACACATCGGGTTTACACGCGCCTATGTGGTTTCCGCCGCGGCGTGCGTGGGTTTGCTGGGCTATTACATCCGCCACATCCTCGGTGGCTTCGCGCGCGGCGCCGGATTCGCGGCGGGCCTTGCAGCGCTTTATGGCTTGCTCTTCCTGCTGCTGCGCATGGAAGACTACGCGCTGCTGGTGGGCTCGCTGCTGCTGTTCGGCACACTGGCCGTGGTGATGGTGCTGACGCGCCACATCGACTGGTTCAACGTTGGGCAGCGGCCATTGCCGGCGGCGCTGCCCTTGCCGACACCCCCAGCATCGGCCTCGACAACAACCGCTGCAATGCCCCCGCCTCTGCCCGGCGCTACGCCAGCCTCCCCGCCGCAAGGACCGACCCCGTGACCGATGAAGCTCGCCTCGAGACGATGGAGATCAAGATTGCGCATCTGGAAGACACGGTGCAGCGCCTGAGTGACCTGGCCTATGAACAGGCGCAGCGACTCGATGCCGTGCTGGAACGGCACCGGCAACTGATTCAGCAGGTGGAGACGCTGGAGGGCAAGAACGAGGAACGCGTGCCCGTGGAGATTCCGCCGCACTATTGAGCGGCAGACGCCAGCCGCGCGGCCCGAGAAGGCCACGCGGCGGCAGTGGAACCGCTTAGCGGTTCAGGAAGTCGATAGCGCGCTTGTCCGCGTTCAAGGCAGCCTCGTGCAAGGCCTCCGAAAGCGTCGGGTGTGCATGGATGGTCACTTGCAGGTCTTCGGTGGAAGCCTGGTATTCCATCGCCAGCACGCCTTCGGCAATGAGTTCACCGGCCATGGGGCCGATGATGTGCACGCCGAGAATCTCGTCGCTGTCCGCGTCGGCGACCACCTTGGCGAACCCCTGCGCCGCTTCCATGGCACGAGCACGCCCGCTGGCCTGGAACGGGAAGCTACCCACCTTGATGTTCCGGCCCGAAGCGCGCGCCGCTTCTTCGGTGAGCCCCACCCAGGCGATTTCCGGCGCCGAATAGATGACGCTGGGCACCAGCGCCAGGTTCACGTGCGCATGGCGACCGGCGATGCGGTCCGCCACGCAAACGCCTTCTTCCTTGGCCTTGTGCGCCAGCATGGGGCCACGCACGCAGTCACCCACCGCCCATACGTTCGGCACACCAGTGGCGCAGTCCGCGTCCACTTCAATGAAACCGCGCGCGTCGAGCTTCACGCCCGTGCCTTCGGCCAGCAAGTTCGCGGTGTACGGCCGGCGGCCGATGGCCACGACGAGCTTGTCGACTACCACGGTCTGCTCGCCCTTCGCGTCCTGGTAAGCCACCGTGACGCCGTCGGCACCCGCGGTAGCGCCCGACACCTTGGCGCCCAGGCGGATGTCGAGGCCCAGCTTCTTGAAGTGCTTGGCGGCTTCCTTGGCGACGGCACCGTCGGCGATGTGCAGGAACTGGTCCATGGCCTCGAGCACCACCACTTCCGCCCCCAGGCGGCGCCACACGCTGCCAAGCTCCAGCCCGATGACGCCGGCGCCGATGACGCCGAGGCGCTTGGGCACAGCAGTCATGTCCAGTGCGCCCCAGGAATCGAGGATGGTGTCGCCGTTGAACGGCGCGCTCTTCAGTTCGAAGGGCTCGGAGCCGGAAGCAAGAATGACATTCGTCGCCGTCAGCACCTGCACGGTGCCGTCGGGAGCGGTGAGCTCCACGCGGTTCACGCCACCTTCTGCCGGCAGAAGCTTGCCGTGACCGGTGAGGGCCTCGGCCTTCGCCGCCTTCAGCAGGGCGAGAATGCCCTGCGTGGAGGTTTTGACGATGTGCGCCTTGCGCTGCTGCATCTTGGCGAGGTCGAACGCCGCCCCCTGCACGCTGATGCCATGGGCGGCAAACTCGCCGTGCACGCGGTGCCACAGCTCGCTGGATTCCAGCAGCGCCTTGGAGGGAATGCAGCCGGCGTTCAGGCAGGTGCCGCCGAAGGCATAGCTGCCGTCGCGGTTCTTCCAACCGTCGATGCACGCTACCTTCAGGCCGTTCTGACCGGCACGGATGGCCGCCGGATAACCGGCAGGACCACCACCGATGACGACGACGTCGTAATGGGTAGCCATGGCTTACACCCCCAACAGAAGGCGGGCCGGGTCTTCCAGGCAGTCCTTCATGGTGACCAGGAACTGCACCGCTTCCTTGCCGTCGATGATGCGGTGGTCGTAGGTGAGCGCCAGATACATCATCGGGCGGATGACGATCTGCCCGTCGACGACGACCGGACGATCCTGGATCTTGTGCATGCCCAGGATGGCACTCTGGGGCGCGTTGACGATGGGCGTGGACAGCAGCGAACCGAACACACCACCGTTGGTGATGCTGAACGTGCCGCCGGTGAGCTCTTCGAGCGTCAGGCTGCCCGCACGGGCGCGCGTGGCGAAGTTGCCCACGGCCTTCTCCACGTCGGCGAAGCCGAGCTGGTCTGCGTCGCGCAGCACCGGCACGATGAGCCCACGCTCCGTCGACACGGCCACACCGATGTCGTAGTAGTCGTGGTACAGGATGTCGTTGCCGTCCACATAGGCGTTGACGACGGGATACTTCTTCAGCGCCTCGACGGCCGCCTTCACGAAGAAGGACATGAAGCCGAGCCGCACGCCGTGCGCTTTCTCGAACTTGTCCTTGTACTTCGCGCGCAGTTCGTTCAGCGCCTTCAGGTCCACCTCGTTGAAGGTGGTGAGCAAGGCCTGCGTGGACTGGGCTTCCACCAGACGCTGCGCGATGCGGCTGCGCAGACGCGTCATGGGGACGCGCTGTTCGGTGCGACCGGCACGCGGGGCCACCGGAGCGGCGGCCGCGGGAGCGGGCGCAGCGGCCGCGGGAGCGGGCGCAGCGGCCGGCGCGGCAGCGGCAGCCACCGGCTTGTCCGCGGCCTTTGCCACATCCTGCTTGGTCACGCGGCCATCCTTGCCCGAACCGGCAACGCTGGCCGGGTCGACGCCCTTCTCTTCCGCCAGACGCTTCGCCGCCGGGGCCACCTTCGCAGCAGCAGCAGGAGCAGCAGCTGCCGCAGCGGCAGGGGCTGCCGTGGCAGGAGCGGCGGCGACCACGGCGCCTTCTTCCAGCAGCGCCAGCACCTGGCCGGCCACCACGACGGTGCCTTCGGCCACGAGGATTTCCTTAAGCACGCCGCCGGCCGTGGCCGGGACTTCAAGCACGACCTTGTCGGTCTCGAGGTCGGCCAGGTTCTCGTCACGCGAGACCGCTTCGCCTGCCTTCTTGTGCCACTTCACCAGCGTGGCATCCGCCACCGACTCGGGAAGATTGGGAACACGGACTTCGATGGTCATGGGTTACTTCCTGCTGGCCTTGGCTGGTGCGCTTTCGGGCGTGCCGGCCGGTTGGGTTTCAATGGCAGCCGCCACCAGGCGGGCCTGCTCGTCGTTGTGGATGGCAGTGATGCCGGTAGCCGGTGCCGCCGCGCCGCGACGGCCGGCGTAGAACAGCTGCTGCTTGCTGCCCATGGGGCCCTGCAAGCGGTGGCGGATCTGGTACCAGGCACCCTGGTTCTGCGGTTCTTCCTGGCACCACACCACTTCCGTGGCCGCCGAGTACTTGTCGAGGATGGCGCGGTATTCGTCCTTGGGGAACGGATACAGTTGCTCGATGCGCACGATGGCGACATCTTGCTGGGCGCGACTGCGGCGGTACTCGAGGAGGTCGTAGTAGACCTTGCCCGAACAGAACACCACGCGCTTCACCTTCGCCACGTCGAGCGTATCCACTTCGTCGATGACGAGCTGGAAGCGGCCCTTCGCCAATTCGTCCAGGCCCGACACCGCCAACTTGTGGCGCAGCAGGCTCTTGGGCGTCATCACCACCAGCGGACGGCGCAGCGCGCGCACCTGCTGGCGACGGATCATGTGATACATCTGCGCCGGCGTGGACGGCACGCAGACGCTCATGTTGTCTTCGGCGCACAGCTGCAGGAAGCGTTCGAGACGTGCCGAGCTGTGCTCCGGACCCTGGCCTTCATAGCCGTGCGGCAGGAACAGCGCGAGGCCACACAGACGGCCCCACTTCACTTCGCCCGAAGAGATGAACTGGTCGATGATGACCTGCGCACCGTTGGCGAAGTCGCCGAACTGACCTTCCCAGATGACCAGCTGCGTGGGGTCCGTGGTGCTGAAGCCGTACTCGAAGCCGAGCACCGCTTCTTCCGAGAGCACGGAGTCGATGACGGTGAACTTCGGCTGACGGTCCGCCAGCTTGCCCAGCGACACGAACGTACGCGCCGTGGCCTGGTCATGCAGCACGGCATGGCGATGGAAGAATGTGCCGCGGCCGGCGTCCTGCCCGACGAGACGAATGGGGTAGCCTTGGTCCAGCAAGGTGGCGTAGCCGAGCATTTCGGCCGCGCCCCAGTCCAGAGCTTGTTCGCCCGCATACATCTTGCGGCGGTCTTCGACGATCTTCGCCACACGCGGATGCAGCGTGAAGTCCGCGGGAATTTGCGTGACGCGCGTACCCAAACGCTGCAGGTCCGCCACGGGCACGCCGGTGTACGGCATCTCGTTGGGGTCTGCGTCGAGGAACGGCGTCCAGTCCACCGTGTACTTGTTACCGATAAGACCGAGCGAGGCACGCACCTGCGGCTTGCCCTCGTCCAGGCCCTTGCGGTACTCCGCGACCATGGCGTCGGCGGCACCGGGCTGCACCACGCCCAGCGCTTCCAGCTGCTGCGCATAGAGCTGGCGCGGCGTGGGGTGCTTGCGAATGGTCTGGTACATCACCGGCTGCGTGGCAGCGGGTTCGTCCGCCTCGTTGTGGCCATGGCGGCGATAGCAGACGAGGTCGATGACCACGTCCTTGTGGAACTTCATGCGGTACGCGAGCGCGATGCGCGCAGTGAACACCACCGCTTCCGGGTCGTCGCCGTTCACGTGGAAGATGGGCGCTTCGACCATCTTCGCCACGTCGGAGCAGTACAGCGTGGACCGCGTATCGCGCGGGTCGCTGGTGGTGAAGCCCACCTGGTTGTTGATGACCAGATGTACCGTGCCGCCCGTGTAGAAGCCACGCGCCTGCGACAACTGGAAGGTTTCCATGACGACGCCCTGACCACCGAAGGCCGAGTCGCCGTGGATGAGAATGGGCACCACCTTGTCGCCAGTGGCGTCGTCGCGACGCTCCTGTCGGGCACGCACCGAGCCTTCCACCACCGGGTTCACCACCTCGAGGTGGGAAGGATTGAAGGCGAGCGCCACGTGCACATTGCCGCCAGGCGTGCGAATGTCCGCCGAATAGCCCTTGTGGTACTTCACGTCGCCCGAGCCCTTCAAGTGGGCCAGGTCGTAGTTGCCTTCGAATTCGTCGAACAGCTTCGAGGGCGCCTTGCCGAGCGAATTCACGAGCACGTTCAGGCGGCCGCGGTGGGCCATGCCGATGATCATCTCGTCGACGCCCTGCACGCCGCCCTGCTGCACGAGGTCGTCGATGAGCGGAATGAGCGCATCGCCGCCCTCCAGCGAGAAGCGCTTCTGGCCCACGTAACGGGTATGCAGATAACGTTCGAGGCCTTCAGCCGCGGTGAGCTGCCACAGGATGTTCTTCTGCTCCTCCGGCAGGAAGCGGTGGCTGATGCGGCCCTCCTGGAAAGCGTCCTGCAACCACAGGCGTTCTTCGCTGGAAGACACATGCGCGAACTCGGCGCCGATGCGCCCGCAGTACACATGCTTCAACTTGGCGACGAGCTCGCGCAGCTTCAACCGCGCCGGCACGCCGGGGGTGCGACTGCCCGTGAAGAACTGCTCGTCGAGGTCCGCGTCGCCCAAACCGAAATAGGCGAGATCGAGCACTCGGGGCGTTTCGCGATTCATCATCTTGAGAGGGTCGATGTCCGCCACCAAGTGTCCGCGGTTCGCGTAGACCTGGATCATGCGAGAGACGGCGCCCTGCTTCTGCGCGGCCTGGCTCTCCTTGGACGAGTCGGCAACGGCCACGCGCGGTGCGCGAGCGCGGCGTTCCAAATCCTGAAGGATGGGCCCATGCGGCGTTTCATTGCGCGGGTCGGCGCCGGCCTGGCGAACCAGAGCGCTGAACCACGTTTGCCATTCGCTCCCAACGGAGGACGAGTCCACGAGCCAACGCTCGTAGAGTTCCTCGACATAGGAGGCGTTGGCGCCGTAGAGGGGGGAAGTTTCCAGCAGAGCGCGAGTTGCGTCGTTCATCTTGGGGGGCGAGCCTGGCCGTGGGGCGGGCCATTCCGGCTGCAGGCTGCAGTATACCGGACCGCAACCCCCGGCAAAACGCGAATCACTCGCAGTTTTGAATAGAACGATTATTCAATAGTTCAATTGTTGAACAATATAAAACGGGCTACTCGAAGGTGCTGAGAAAGCGCAAGGCAATCGCCAAAAGCAATGCCAACCACGTGGCCAACCACAGGGAAGGCCCCTGAGCGCGCACGTGCAAATGGTCTTCGCGGCGACGTCCGCGGCTGCGCTGAAGGCAACGCACGTTCCCGGACATCAACTGTCGCCAGACGGGGCGGCGGCGGTCCCGAGTGCCGCGGCGGTCGTGGTAAACCCCGGGAGCGAAACGCTGCTGACCGGTGAGCTGGTACACAACCTCGCGCCGCCCG
>JBEGRA010000366.1:0-5155 GCA_041180705.1 Pseudomonadota bacterium
GTCCGCGTGGTACCCGGACGGCGCGTGGTCTGGGCGGAAAGCAGTGTGGAGGTAAGCGGCTCGGGGAGCACCGATCCCTGGTTCCGCGAGGCAGTGGCGGCCCATCCGCTGCGCGCCGGCACGCCACTCGAACACGCTGCCTACGATGCCCTGAAGGGGGACCTGGAACGCACCGCCGCGAACTACGGTTATCTAGACGCGCAATTCAGCCAGGCGGAACTGCTCGTGGCCCCCGCCGCCGGCACAGCCCGCGCCACACTGCATCTGGAGACCGGCGCACGTTACCGCTTCGGCACCACCGTACTTCCCACTGATGCGCCGGTGGACGCCGGACTGTTGAAGCGGTTTCTGCGCTGGCGCGAAGGTGCCCCGTTCGATGCATCGCTGCTGCTGGGCACACAATTCGCTCTCGACGATTCGCTGTACTTTTCTTCCGTCGAAGTCCTGCCAGGCGAGCGCGACCGGGAAGCGCTGACCGTGCCGGTAGTGGTGCAACTGGCCTCCGGCAAACGCCAGCGCTACGCCGCTGCCCTCGGCTACGCGACGGATACTCGCAGCCGCGCCAGCCTCACCTGGGACAATCGGCGCGTGAACCGGCACGGTCATCGTGCCCGCGTGACCGCGCAGTGGGCGCGCACGGGACGCACACTGGAAACCGTCTACGCGCTTCCAGTAGGGGATCCGGCTCACGAAGAACTGGCCCTGCTGGCGGGTGTCACGGACCAACAACTCGCGGATGCCGATACCCGCACCACCCGCTTGAAAAGCACGCTCACGCGCGTTCGCGGCAGTTGGCAGCAAGCCTGGGCTCTCAGCGCGGAGCGCAGCAGTACCCGGTCGGGCGGTGTCCGTACCAACGATGCACTGGTGGTCCCTTCGGTGACTTTGTCTGCGGCACCGCGCGGCCTTGCACGCGCCGCACTGGGTGGCCGCGACACTGCCACCATCGGCAGCGTGAACGATCTGACGGGCGAAGGCTTTCAGGCACGCATCGACGGCAGCACCACGGCCCTCGGTTCGCGCAGCACCTTTCTGCGGCTTTATGTGCGCGACGAATACCGCCACGCACTGGGCGAAAACTGGCGTTGGACGTGGCGTGGCGAAGCGGGAACCACGCTGGTGCGGAACTTCGATTCCCTGCCCGCCGCCTATCGCTATTTTGCCGGCGGTGACCGCAGCGTCCGCGGCTTCGCCTTGAATGAACTCGGGCCGCGAGATGCCGCAGGCCTGCGCACGGGTGCCAAGCACTTGCTCATCGGTAGCCTCGAACTGGAACGCAAACTACCGCATCAACTCGCCGTCGCTGTCTTCGTCGACGCTGGTGACGCCTTCGACACCCTGCAAGGCGGTATCGCGGCTTCCGTCGGAGTGGGCCTGCGCTACCGTCTGCCGATGCTGAACGTCGGCCTGGACTTGGCACAGGCTGTCCGCGCACCGGGCTATGGCACTTTGCCCGGCCCCCGCGTCCACCTGAATCTTTCGCCGGCCTTCTGAGCATGGCAACCGAAGACAAAGCGCCAAGCATCTCTGGCAAGCTGCGGCGAAGCCGCGTGCGCAAGGGGTTCGCGATACTGGTCGTGCTCATGGCTTTGCTGGTGACGACTGCGGGCACGACGGTGTGGTGGTTCGGCACTCGCCCTGATGGTCTGCAGCAAGCGCTCCACTTCGCGGATGGTCTCGGTGGCGTGCGCCTCACGGCCAGTGGCGTCACCGGCCCCATTGCCGGGCCGTTTCGTGTGCAGCACCTCGTGGTCACGCACTCGCGCGTCACCGTAGCCATCGACGACCTGCACGGCGAGCTGCGACTGGGGGCGCTGGTGTACGGCACGGTGGGTGTACGCGAACTCGCTGCACACCGAGTGCAGGTAACGCTGCACCCCACCGCGGAGCCGCCGCGCGATACGGGCTTCCTGCCGGCGTGGCTGCGTCTCGCTTGGGATGAACTGCGGGTGGAACGCCTCGAAGTCCTGCGCGGGGGTGCGGACATGGGTGCGAACGCAAACAATGGCGCGCGTGCGGCAGCCCCGATGATTTTGCGCAGTCTGCACGCCACCGGCTCGTTGAGCCGGTGGACCTTGCGAGCCATGCCCCTGAGCGCGCGATGGCAGGACTGGACCGCCCACGGCGACTTGCGGCTCGACGCCGGCCACGCCGTGGCACTGCAGTGGCAAGGCCGTCTCGATGGTCCCGTGCTAAGTGATGGACCGGCGTGGCAAACGCGGGCAAGCATCAGCGGAGAAATTCCAGCCAATGCCAAGACCCAGCGCTGGCAGTTCGCGGCGCAGACGCAACGCCCTGCCGGGCTGCAGGCCAAGGGCGAAATCGCGCTGGGCCCCGACCTCTGGCGCGTCACCGGAAGCTATTCGGCTTCGGCTCTGGACCTCGCGCCTTGGGGGCTGGGGGCACCGGGCAAACTCGGCGGCGCTCTGGCAGGCACTGTCGCGAAAGCGGCAGCACCTGAAGCCGTTGATATCCAAATGGCAGGGCAACTCACCGCCAGCGCGCTGGCACCGCTGGGGGTTGGGGAACTGCAAGGAAAACTGCGGGCGCGCGCACTGCCGGGAACGCTGCAACTGCAGGAATTGGCGCTTCGCAGTAAAGCCTGGGGCAGCCTCGCACTGACTGGCGAGAGTGCGGCAGCGCGCGGGAAACTGCCGCCTTTCGCCCGCTTCAACGGCCATTGGGCCCTACCCGGTTCCGGGCAAGTAGCTCTCAATGCAGAGGCCCTGTGGCCATCAGGGGCGTTGCCACACTGGAAGCTGCGCGCGAGCGGCCAGCAATTGCACCCCGAGCCTTTGGTCGGTTGGCCGCCATTCAGCCTTGCGCTGGACATGAATGGCAGCGGCTTCGCGCTGCCGGGCAGCGCGCAGGGCCGCAACGGTGCACAGCACATGGGCGCCCGCGCGAAGGCGACCGACGCGGAAAGCATGCGGGAAAGTTCGTGGGACATTCACCGCCTCGAACTTCACGCCAGCGACAGCTATCTGGAAGTTCGCGGCCGCCTGGGACGCCAGGGGCGCGCTGACGGCGCGTTGGCGATAGCAGACTTGTCACGCTGGCTGCCCGGACAAGCAGGTCGCCTGGAAGCGAAGTTCCATGGCGAAGAACTCACTGCGGCCGGCGGCCGGTTCGGGGTGCAAATCGATGCCGCCCAGTTGGGCAACTCGTCCTGGCCTCTCCCCGTGGTCAGCGCCCAGCTGAATGCCACCGGCGAGTGGCAAGGGGCAGCACTCGCTGCCAACGTCACTCGCTTCGACGCAACACCGGGCGGGGTCTGGCAGCCCTATGGCGCGGTGCGCCTGCGCAGCCCGGGAGATGTCCGCTGGCGACAAGGCGCGTTCGACTGGAGCGAACTCTGCCTCGAACTGGGCGCGGGGGCGCGACTGGGGTCGGTGTGCACGCACGGTAAATGGGCCTCCAGCGCCCCGTGGGAGGTGGAGGCACGCGCCGAAGGGTTGGAACTGCTCCGCTGGCTGCAGTCCGCGTCCGCTGCACCGTCGACTGGCACTTCGAACGCGGCGGCCGCCGCTCAAGCCGGACTGCACGCATCCCTGCGCGGCACCGCGCAGGCTCGCCTCGTTTTTGGCGGCGACGGCGTACGCAGGCACGGCGCCACCTCGCCACAGAATGCCTTGGCCAACCTGACGCACGGACAGCTGGACGTGCAACTCGCCGATGGAGAAGTGCGCTGGGAACGGGACGGCAACGCCGGGAAGCTGCCGCTCGGTGAAACCAGGGCCAGCGCCACACTTCGCCCGGCCAGCGCAGGACAAGCACCCACCATCGAACTCGGTGCCAGCGCCAACGCTGCTCCAGGATTGCTACTGCAAGTCCGCGCGGAAACACAGCCCGCATACGACCTTTCCTGGCGACAGTGGCCGCTGAAAGGAGAGCTTTCCGGCAAGCTGCCGGCACTCGGGTTCCTGCCCGTGTTGTTTGAAGACCTCGACCGCGTGGCCGGCGAACTCGCAGCGCAACTACGGTTGGGTGGAACCCTCGGTCTGCCGGATTACCGAGGACAACTGCAACTGCGTGGCGGCGAACTGGATATCGTGCCGCTGAACCTGCAATTGCGCCAGGTACAAGCCACGCTGGCATTGGCCCCGGGCGAACTAACACTGGATGGCAGCGCCAAGGCCGGCACCGGCGAACTGCAAACCCATGGGCGCCTCGCGTTCGGCAACGGCAGAGCGTTGACCGGCGATATCACGCTCACCGGGCAACAACTGCTGTTGGCCGACGTCCCGGAAGCACGCCTTGTAGCCGCACCCGACCTGCGATTCACCTTGCAGGGCGATGAACTGCGTGTCGCCGGTAAGGTATTGGTGCCAAGCGCGCGACTTGCCCCGCAGGACCTCACTGGAGTGGTGTTGCCCAGCACCGACGAGCGCCTGGTCGGCGAACAGCGAGACACGAACCGTGCGCTGCGTACCGATACCCGGGTACAAGTCGTGTTGGGCAGCGATGTACACCTGGACACACTCGGTCTGAGCGGGCGCCTGCAGGGAACACTGACGGCTCACGCCCCGCCCGAGGGCACCACCACCGGCTCCGGCGAACTGGCCATCATCGGTGGCAAGTTCAAGGCCTACACCCGCGAACTGGACGTGGAGAAGGGCCGCCTGCTGTTCACCGGCGGACCCTTGGCAGACCCCGGGCTCGACCTGCGCGCCTCGAGGCAGTTTCCAGGCGTGAAAGCGGGAGTGCTCGTCCGCGGCACGCTTCGGCGACCGCTGGTGCGGTTCTTCTCGGATCCGGCAAAGACGCAGAACGAGATTGCTTCGCTGCTGGTCGTGGGGCGTTCACTCGAAGGACTGCAGGGCACCGGTGGGACCGGCAGCGCACTGAACAGCGCCACCGCGCGGGACACGGCCCTCCAGCAAGGCGGCGCACTGTTGGCGGCCCAGGTCGGCAAATACGTGGGGCTGGACGAGGTGCAACTGGAGCGTGACCAGAACGATGCTGCGGCACTGGTGCTGGGCAAGTATCTTTCGCCGCGGCTCTACGTGAGCTACGGCGTGGGCCTGACCACCGCACTGAACACGCTGAAGCTTCGCTACACGCTGGGCAACCGTTGGGTCATCAAGACCGAAGCCGGCTCGCGCCAGAGCCTGGACCTGGAATACACCACAGAGCATTGAAGCCCCACGCTGCT
>JBEGRA010000367.1:0-4664 GCA_041180705.1 Pseudomonadota bacterium
CCGGCCGGGCCGGCGCCCACTACCGTGATGCGCTTCGGCGCCACCGCTGCACGCACCACGAGTTCCGTCTCGTACACCGCACGCGGGTTCACGAGGCACGAAGCCCGCTTCTGCTCGAACACGTGGTCGAGGCAGGCCTGGTTGCAGCCGATGCAGGTATTGATGGCATCCGCACGCCCTGCGGCCGCCTTGTTCACGAACTCCGCGTCCGCAAGAAGTGGCCGCGCCATCGACACCATGTCGGAATGGCCGGCAGCCAGCACCTGCTCTGCCACCGCTGGGTCGTTCATGCGGTTGGTCGACACCAACGGCACCCGCACGGCACCGCGCAGTTTTCCGGTGACCCACGTGAAGGCCGCGCGCGGCACGGACGTGGCGATGGTGGGAACGCGCGCCTCGTGCCAACCGATGCCGGTGTTGATGAGCGTGACGCCCGCTTGCTCCAGCCCCTGCGCCAGCGCGACGATGTCTTCCCAGTCGTTGCCCTGCTCGACGAGGTCCAGCAAGGACAGGCGGAAGATGATGATGAAGTTCGGCCCCACCGCTTCGCGAATGCCGCGCACCACCTCGAGCGCGAGACGGTGACGGTTCTCGCGGCTGCCGCCATATTCATCCGTACGGTGGTTGGTGCGAGGCGCGATGAACTGGTGCAGGAAATAGCCTTCCGAACCCATCACTTCCACGCCGTCGTAGCCGGCTTCCTGTGCCAGCTTCGCGCAACGGATATAGGCGGCACGCTGCCGGCGCACCCCCCAAGTGGTCAGGGCGCGCGGGGTGAAGCGACTGATGGGTGAACGGATGGCGCTGGCCGACACGCACAGCGGGTGATAGCCATAGCGCCCCGCGTGGAGAATCTGCATGGCGATCTTGCCGCCTTCGCGGTGCACGGCCTCCGTGACGAGCCGATGCCGCGGCACCTCGCGACGCGACGACAGCTTGCCGCCGAACGGCGTAAGCCAGCCCGCGATGTTCGGGGCAATGCCGCCGGTGACGATGAGCCCCACGCCACCCCGCGCCCGCTCGGCAAAGTAGGCCGCCAGCTTCGGGTAGTCCGCTTCACGGTCTTCCAGCCCAGTGTGCATGGACCCCATGAGGACGCGGTTGCGCAACTGCGTGAAACCGAGGTCCAGCGGAGAGAGCAGGTGCGGGTACGGGCTGGCGCCCGCGGGCGAGTCGGAGGTGGTGTTCATGCCGCGAGTGTAGCCGGGACGTGTACCCTAGGCAGATGGAATCCACTACGAATGTCGGACCAGCCGGGGCACCCGCCCCCGCCGTCCTGCTCGAGGCCACGGGCCTTGTGAAGCACTACCCCAAGGTGAAGGCCGTCGACGGGGTCAGCCTGCAGCTGCACGCCGGCACCTGTCTCGGCCTGCTGGGCCCCAATGGCGCCGGCAAGAGCACCACCATCGAAATGCTCGAAGGCAGCCTGCAACCCACGGCGGGCACCCTCCGCTACCGCGGCGAACCGCTGGGCGCACGGTTCCGGCAGGAATCCGGCATCCAGTTCCAGAAGACGGCTCTTCAGGAATTCCTCACCGTGCGCGAGACGGTGCAACTCTTCCACGGGCTGTACGACCACACCCTGCCCATCGACGAAGTGCTGCGCCTGTGCGCACTCGAGGACCTCGCGGGCCGCGACAACAAGAAGCTGTCGGGCGGGCAGCTGCAACGCCTGCTGTTGGCCGTGGCGCTGGTCAACGACCCCAACGTCCTGTTCCTCGACGAGCCCACCACCGGCCTGGACCCGCAGGCCCGCCGCGCCTTCTGGGAACTGGTACAAGGCATCAAGGCGCGCGGCACCACCGTGCTGCTCACCACCCACTACATGGATGAAGCCTACGTGCTGTGCGACCGCATCATCATCATGGACCACGGCAAGTTCATCGCCGAAGGCACCCCGCGAGGACTCATCGAAGAACACTTCGGTGAAGGTGCCGCCGAGCGCCCGGGTCCGGACGGCCGGCCGCGGAACCTCGAAGACCTGTTCCTGAAACTCACCGGACGGGACCTGCGCACATGACCCGCAACACCCGTCGATTCGCCTCCCTGCGCCGCCTGCTGGCCCTGCTGCACGCGCGTAATCTGGAGTTCGTCCGCGACCGCAAGACCATGACGTGGAACCTGCTGATGCCCTTCGGCATCGTGTTCGCGTTCACCATCATCTTTTCAGGTCCGGAAAAGCCGCTGTTCAAGGTGGGCGTGCTGACGCCACCCGGTGTCACGCTTGCGCAAGCGCAGACCAACCATCTGCACCCCATGCTGGGTACGCGCTTCGTCGAGTTCTACACCCCTGCGGATGCAGACGTGGCCGTGCGCAAACTGGCGCGACATCAGGTGGACCTGCTGCTGGACCTGCGGGCGAGCGCGCCCCCGGCGCACTACTGGGTCAACCCAGACTCCCCCAAGGGGTATCTGACGGAACAACTTCTGCGCCTGAATGACCGCACGGCCGTGCGTAACACCGTGACGGGCAAGAAGGTCAGCTACGTGGACTGGGTACTGCCCGGCATCCTCGGGTTGAACCTCATGTTCAGCAGCGTGTTCGGCGCGGGCTACGTCATCGTGCGCTATCGCAAGAGTGGCTATCTGCGCAGACTGCGCGCCACTCCGCTCACTGCGTTCGAGTTCCTGTCCGCGCAGGTGCTGTCACGACTGCTGCTCGTCATGACCATCGCCACGCTGGTGTTCGTGCCACTCACCTGGCTGGTAGGGCTGAATGTGGTGGGCAGTGGACTGCTGCTATTCGCGCTCGCGGCCCTCGGCAGTCTCAGTCTCATCTCGCTGGGGCTGGTGGTGGCCGCCTACGTCAGCAGCGAAGAACTGGCGGGCGGCCTGCTGAACCTGACCACCTGGCCCATGATGCTGCTCTCGGGTGTGTGGTATTCGCTGGAAGGGGCCAACCCCTGGCTGCAGACCGTGGCCCAGGCTTTGCCGCTGACGCATCTGCTGGAAGGCGCGCGCGCCATCATGATCGACGGCGCCGGTGTCGCGGACATCTGGCGGCATCTGGTCGTGCTGGGCGCCATGACGCTGGCATTCCTCGGCATCAGTGCCGCCGGCTTCAAATGGCGGGTGGAGTAAGGCGCTGCGGTCAACCGAGCGCCTGAGGATCGCCCCTTAGACTCGCCCTTCCGCAAGGATGACCTGACGGATGACTGCAGCCTGGCTTGGAGTCGGCAGCCAGTCGCTGGCCATCAGTCCGTCGCGCCCGAACAGAGCAGAAACAATGGCGTCGGCTCCAGACGAATCCCACACTTTTTTCAGCGCTGAAGCCAGCGGGTCTTCCACCACGCGTGCGTCGCCACGAATGTGGACCAACCACGCCCCCAACGCGGCCAGCAAGGCAGGGCACTCCCGCCCGGCCGCCTGATGGAAAGCCAGGGTCTGCAACCAGCGCTGCGGCAACTTCTGGCTGCCATCCATCGCTATCTGCTCCAGGCGATGGTTTAGCGAAGGGTTGGCAAAGCGGGCGAGCAAGGCGTCGGCGTAGGAACGCAAATCCATGCCAGGCGCAGCGGCCACGCTGGAAGCAGCCTCGTTCTTCATCAAGCTCTCCACGGTATTGCGTAGCACCGGGTCCGCGACGGCCTCATGAACGAAGCGATAGCCGCGCGCGAGTCCGAGATACGCCAACGCCGAATGCGCGCCGTTCAGCAGGCGCAGCTTGGCGGTTTCGTAGGCGTGCACGTCCGTGACCAGTTGCGCTCCCACCTTCTCCCATGGTGGACGCGGCCCCGCAAAGCGGTCCTCGATGACCCACTGACTGAATTCTTCCGTCACCACCAGCGCCTGGTCCTCGAGCCCAGCCATCTCGCGCACTGCCGCAATGTCGGCGGGCGTCGTTGCCGGAACGATCCGGTCCACCATCGTGGACGGGCAGGCACATTCCTCGCGGAACCAGGACAGCATCTCCGGCGCTTCAGCGGCGAGAAATTGCTCCATCAATGCTTGCAGCACTCGCCCATTCGCGGGCAAGTTGTCGCAGCACAGCAAGGTGAATCCGGGTCTGGAAAGTTTGCGTCGGGCGCGGAAAGCAGCCAGCAAGAGCGGATACAGGCCACTGCGACGGGCCAGCTCGAGGTCGAGGCTGCCGTCGGGGAGCCGGCAATAGCCCTTCTCCGTGATGGTGAAACTGACGATGTGCGTGGTGCTCGCCGCCAGCGCTTGCTCGACGGTCGTGGCGTCGCTGGGCCCCACGAGCACACGCTGCACCGCACCCACCAATTGGATGCGCCCACCGCGGTCACTGCGTTCGTTGACGAGGTACCAACCGTCCTGCGGGTTCAGGCGCTCGGCGACCTCGGGTGAACGCAGCGACACGCCCAAAATGCCCCAGTCCCGCGCGCCAGCTCCCATCGCCAGGTCGGTGTAGACGGCCTGATGAGCGCGATGAAAGGCACCGATACCGAGATGCGCGATGCCAACTTGCTGTTCGTCGCGGGCATAGTCGGGACGCGCTATTTCTCCGCTCAGCTGCCCCAACGTGGCGTTTGCAAGCCTCACAGCCGATACGCTCGCTTCGCGAGACCGTAGGTCAGTTGCTCGGCCAGTTCCCAGGCCTCGTACTCTTCAAGACGGTGCTCCGTCACGAGTTGCGCCAGAAAGCCGCAGTCGATACGGCGGGCCACGTCGTGCCTGGCAGGAATCGACAGGAAGGCACGCGT
>JBEGRA010000368.1:0-2738 GCA_041180705.1 Pseudomonadota bacterium
AATATCACCGTGTCGGGCAGCACCGGCGCGGGCGGCGTGCATACCGTGTGGGTGAGCGGGCCGACGGGCGGCGGCGCGTTTAGCGCTGGCCTGTCGAACATCGGCAACACCTCCGGCAACACCGGCCTGGTGGCGGATCGGCTCGTGCTGGCCGGCGGCGATAACGTCACGCTGTCGGGCAGCACGAACGCTGGCAGCATGACGATCACCATCAGCGCGGCGGCCGGCGGCGGTGCGGGGCTCTCCGCTGGCCTCAGCACGGGCGGCAACACCAGTGGCAACACGGGGCTAGTGACGGGGCGGCTAGTGCTGGTGGGCTCGAACGGCCTCACCATGAGCGGCTCGACCAACGCCGGCAGCATGACGGTGACGGTGAGCGGCAGCAGTGTCGGCGCGCCGGTCGTGTCCTGGTACAACAACATTCCGTGGGGCTTCAACACCGGCACTGGCGCCATGACGCACGCCAGCATGAGCTTCAACCGCGCGTGGGTGTTCCCGCTCACGCCGCCAAACGACATCTTCCCCGGCAACATGACGGTGGGCACGGTGCTGCTGAATATGAGCTTCAGCCACACCAACGCGACGGCCAGCACCGCCTCGCACAGCAGCACGATCAGCTTTGGCATCTACCGCCTCACCAACCGCACGCAGCTCACGCTGGTGGTGAGCGGCAGCACGTCGTGGGGCACCGGCGCGGCGAACAACAGCATCAGCAGTCTCTACAACGGCATGCGCTGGCTGACGATGCACAGCAGCCTGTTCAACACCTCGCTGACGCTCTCAAACGAGAGCTACTGGGGGCTGCTGTGGTTCCGCTCCAGCAATGACAGCATCGCCACCGGCTCGCATGGGCCGATGGCGGTGCGCCTTGGCAACAGCGCCGAGCGCTCGGGCTTCGCGTTTGCGGCCAGCAGCACGGCCAGCAGCTACGTCAAGTACTGGCCGTTTATGGGGCTCTATAGCGCGACATTCACCACCGCGATGCCAAACTCCATCGGCATGAGCGACATGGCGTACACCGGCAGCGCGTGGGCGCAGCTTATGCCGGATGTGCACTTCCTGGCATCGAACGCCTCGAACATCTACGGCATCATCTAGCGAGGGGGGCACATGGCAAAGCAGGCGGGCTATCACAACGAGGATCTGGAGCGCAGCCGGACGCGGCTGATGCGCGGGGGCAGCTACCGCAATCAGGCCACGGTCTGCATCATCCCGACGCGCGGGGTCATCCCCGCCGGGGTGCTGCAATCGTGGTTCAACCTGATGAGCCCGATGAACCAGCCGTTCGGGCGGCTGATCATGTCGGAGATGGAGGTCGGCGACGCCTACAACGTGGCAATTGAGTCGGCCATCCAAGACCCGAAGCTGGCCTACATCCTCACGCTGGAGGAGGATAACACGCCGCCGCCCGACGGGCTGCTGAGGCTGCTGGAGAGCATTGAGGGCGGCGTCGATGGGCGCAAGTACGACGCGGTGGGCGCGCTGTACTGGACGAAGGGGCCGGGCGGCCAGCCGATGATCTACGGCGACCCGGCGGTGATGCCGCGCAACTTCGTGCCGCAGGTGCCCATCCCCAACACGGTGCAGCCGTGCAACGGGCTGGGGATGGGCTTCACGCTGTTCCGCGCGTCGATGTTCCGCGAGGGGCGCATCCCGAAGCCGTGGTTCAAGACGACGCAGGACTATACGCCGTACGTGGGCGCGCGGGCGTTCACGCAGGATCTGTGGTTCTTCAACAACGCGCTGGACAAGGGCTACTCGTTCGCCTGCGACACGCGCGTGCTGGTGGGCCACTATGACCACGCCAGCGGGATGACGTGGTAGGCAAGGAGATGAGCATGGCGGGCATCAAACTGGACATCGCGTGCGGGCAGACGAAGATCGCGCCGGACTGGGTGGGGATTGATCTCTACGCCGAGAGCGCCGACATCCGGCACGACCTCACGATCTACCCGTGGCCGATCGAGACGGGTAGCGTGGAGCAGGCGCACTGCTCTCACTACATCGAGCATGTGCCGCTCGCCGACGGCATCGACGCCGACGGGCGCAAGCGCGATCACCTGCTCATGTTCTTCGATGAGCTGTACCGCATCCTCGCGCCGGGGGCGCAGGTGCGTATCATCGCGCCGTACTACGCCGGGATGCGGGCCTGGCAAGACCCGACGCACCGCCGCGCGATCAGCGAGGCCACGTTCCTGTACGCCAACCGCGACTGGCGCGTCGCCAACGGGCTGGATCACTACCCCGTCTCGTGCGACTTCGATTTCGCCTACGCCTACGCGATGAGCCAGGCGTGGGCGATGCGGGCGCAGGAGGCGCGCGACTTCGCGCTTGCGCACTACATCAACGTCGCGCAGGACATTGACGTGACGCTGACCAAGCGAGGCTAGGATGCTGCTGCTGCTGCTGGGCGCCGGCATCGCCACCGGGCCGGTTGATACGCGGGGCCGCGCGGGCGGCTTCACCTACGCGCTCACGCTTGGTGGCGTGAGCGATGGGCTGCTGTCGGGCGGCGGGGTGGGCGATGCGGCGCGCAGCGGCGGCGGGGCGAGCGACCGCGCGCGCTCGGGCGGCGGCGCTGGGGACGCCGGGCTGACCGGCGGAGGGACAAGCGATGAATAGCTACGACGCGGGCGACCCGGTGCGCCTGGTGGGCACCTTCACCAACGTGGGCGGCACGCTGACCGACCCCACAACGATCGCGCTGCGCATCTGGCCGCCCGCGCAGTTCGGCGGCG
>JBEGRA010000369.1:0-3812 GCA_041180705.1 Pseudomonadota bacterium
TGGTCTGAGCGGCGTTCAACCCCAAGCGGAAGTCGTCGTCGGTGAATGTCGAAAAGAGATCCGTGGGTTGGTGCCAGTGCGGGTCCCAACCGGCGCCAATTTCCTTGCCGCGCTCGTTTTCACGCAGGCTGATGGCGGGCACCACATCCATGAACGGCACGCTGTCGGTGTTCGTCATGTGCGGGCCGACCGTGGCCGGATAGTCCGTGGCATAGGCCTCGTTCGCGGCATGGAATGCAAAGGCCAGTGCCTGAGCACCGGCGGCAAACTTCGCCTGGGACTGGAACTCGATGTTCACATCGGCTTCCGCCCGTTGCTGCTTCGACACGGTGCCGTCCGCGCGTGGCATCCCGTGGTCGAACATCATCATGTCGTGCTGCACCATACCGAGCCACTTCGGCTCCGGGTACTTGCCAGAACCGACAGGCTCTTCCTTGCCCTGCAACGGACCGCGCTGCGCCACGTAGGCTCTCGCACCGTTAAGCCCGGTTTCCTCGTTGTTCCAGAGCGCAAAGCGGATGGAGCGCTCCGTGCGAACCTCCGGCGACGAAAAGATGCGGGCCAACTCCATCACGAGCGCAGTCCCCGAAGCGTCATCGTTGGCCGCTTCACCCCAGCCGTGCCCGTCCATATGGGCGCCGACGATATACATCTCTTCCGGATGTACCGTCCCGACCTTGGTGCAATACACCTCCTGGCGTTCGCCTGGAGTCGAGGGCTGCATGTTCAAAGCCCGCAGAGCCTCGTTCTGTTGCAACAGAGGGTCCTTGTTCACACCCGTCGTCGCCTGCTTGCCGCGGTAACGCCCTCCACCCACGGCTGCATCGGCACGCTTCGAGATGGCGGGGCCACTGGGCAGCTTCGTCTCCGGTGGATACTGGTAAGTAAGCCGCTCGACATTGGCACAACCGTAGGCTTTCAGCTGGGCCTCGATCCAATCCACCGCCGCGCGATTGCGGTCCGTGCCTTCGCGCCTATCCCCGAAGCGGGTCAACTGATGGACCGTCTCCTTGTAGCGGCCCAGTTCGAGGCGCGACACGAGCGTTTGTACCGGGTCATTGCTCGGTTCTGCGCCTGCGCCCGCCGCAGTCGCAGAAGGCGAAGTCGCAGAGGTTGCTGCAGGAACCTGAGCCTGCGCCGCCGAGAGACCAAGGGTGACGACCGCAATGGCCGAGAGCAGGGGCAACTTCATCGGGGGTTCCTCGCGACGAGCAATGATTCAATCAACGACATGAAACTTTCGAGCGACGGTGTGACCAAGCCCGCCACCTTTCCCTGATCGTCCCACTTCCGCAGCAGGACCGCATCACGAAAAAACGGCTCCTGTTCGAAGGCGGCAACCTCGGCGTGCGACATCGGCCCACCCTGCAAAGCCAGTGTATGGACGGAAGCCGGACTGAGTTGCGAAAAGTACGCCGGATCGGTAGCGCAAAGATAGCGCTTTGCCGGAACGTGCAGACGCACCGGATCGCAAACCGCCGGCCCGAAGTATTTCGCCAGCCAGGCACTGCCACTCTCCTCGTGCCGGGCGTCGCTCACCCAGTCCCGCAGATCATCGGGGACGTCATCGACAAGATGCCCGATATCGTGGAGCAGGGAAGCCACGACCAGCGAAGGTGCGGCACCGCAGGTCTGAGCAAAATTCGCTGCCTGAAGCCCATGTTCTGCCATGGAAACCCGTTCACCGAAGTACGCCTCGCCGCCGCGTCGCGAGAACAACTCGGCAATCTCGTTGATGACACTCATGCCCCCCCCTGCCCCGTCAAACGTCGGCGCAATAGTCCGGCCTCGCTGTACACGCTGTCGCGCGTCAGATAACACCCTTGCAGGTGACGCGGATGTCGCGCCGAAGAAAAGGCAGTGCGCCCGTGGAACGTTCGCCGGTTATCGAAGACCATGAGTTCGCCATTTTCCAGGCGCGTTCGCATCTGGAACCGGGGTTCGCGCAGCAACCGGGCGAAGGCACGATAGGCGGCGTAGAACGCTTGCGCTTCACTCGCCGGCAAACACGGGGGACGAACGGAGCGGTTGTTGTAACAGACGGCAACCACAGCACCAGTACAAGACAACTCGATGAGTGGCCGTTCGGCGTAGAGCTCCGCGTTGTGCGACCGGTATTCGAACGGGACGGGGGTGCGCGTAAGGACCGCGAAAGCCGCAGGGTCTTCCTGCCGCAAGTGCTCGGCAATCGCAAAGCCGTCGGTCAAGAGGCTGTCGCCACCGTCCGGGGAAGCCAACAGCGTATGCAATGCCTGAAACCCGGGCACCGGCTCACGATACGGGTTGTCCGTGTGCAACCCCAACCCGAGGTCCGAATAGGCGAGGTTTTCCGGTTGAGGAACCGCACGCACGTCGAAAACATAGCCGTAATTGGTTTCAGGCACGGTACCAACGGACTTCATGGCCTCCAGAATGGCGCCTTCGTGCGTTGGGACCTCGCTCAGAAACGCCAAGCCGTCTTGCAGCAACCCGGTCAGCCAGCGCAGCCGCAATGGCTCATCGGCAAGCAACTCAGGCAGAGTCACATGCTGGAAATCACGGCGTGCGTCCATCGCGCTCGCCTCGAGCCAGAGCCGGGTTTGCAATTCCGGGCGAGCATCAGCAGAGCGAATACGACTCAGCAACCATGGTCCCGCAAAAACGGTGGAGGCCGTCTCCCCTTCCCAGGTTACGTGAATATTGCCAGTCGCCAGCGCGACCGAAGCAACCCTGGGGGACTCTGGAAGGTCGAGCACGTCCAGATACCGCTGCCCGCTGTGCGGATCGCTATTCTCGGGAAGATGGTCGCGCAACCAGAGACTGGCCACGTCGTTGGTTGCACCGTCCGACCATACGAGTCGAACATTAGCGCCTCCGTCCAGAACTTCCGCCAGTGTCAGGTGTTCGCTCATGCCCAAACTTCCTTCAACCTGCGGCACGCGCACTTCGCCGAAACAACCACAAGGCGCCTGCTGCAGAAATGACGCTGATGCCTGCCAACAGCAGGAACACGCCCTTCCAGCCATAAAGCACCGATACACGCGCCACGGTATCGCCGGCCAGCACCGAACCCAAATAGCCCGTGCCATCGATGATGCCGGACGATAACGCAGCCCCTTGCTTGCCGCCGAAATCCAGGGCGAAAGCGCCGCCCAGATAGGAGTAAGGGCCAAGCAGGCAAAAAGCCGTCACGCCGATGGCCGTCACGGGAACCCACGCTGCAGCATTCTCCTGCAGCCCCATCAACCCCAGCATCGCTGCGCCGGCCAAAAGCAGGCCCAGGGCGAGCAAGCCCGCGCGACTGTTGGCGCCCAACCGGTCGCTGAGCCAGCCAGTGAGGATGACCGATACGGCGCCCAAGGCGGGAAACACGGCGCTCGCCTTGGCCGCAGCCACCATGCTGAAGTGGGCATGGTCGCGAAGGTACACCGGTGTCCAGGTGTTGAAGGTTTCACGAATGACCGTGCAGCCGAGCGACAGCGCACAAACCATCATAAAGGCCGGGCTGCGCAGCAACGGCATGGCGAGTTCGCGGAACCCCCTGGGCGGTGCCGAGGCATCGCCATAGAGATTGCGTGGGTTTGCGGTTGCCTCTTCGTGCCCCAACTCGGCCCGAGAGTTCCGCAGCCACAACAGATTGGCCACGAACAAGGTACCCGCGACAGCGGCCCCCAGATAAAAGAGCGAGCGCCATCCATACCCGGCGGCAATCAGGTTACCCATCCATTCGCGGGCAACGGCATCACCCACCAGATAACTGACGCTGAGAATGCCGATGATGGTGCCGTGGGCGGAAAAATCGAACCAACGCGAAGAGACCTTCACGAGCCCTG
>JBEGRA010000370.1:0-7023 GCA_041180705.1 Pseudomonadota bacterium
GCCCGCCCGGCATGCTCGGCATCGGTATCGGCGGCACTGCCGAGAAGGCCATGCTCATGGCGAAGGAATCGCTGATGGAGCCGCTCGACATGCACGAGCTGCTGGAGCGTGGCCCGGCGAATCCGCTGGAAGAACTGCGCATTGAACTCTACGAGAAGGTGAATGCGCTCGGCATCGGCGCGCAGGGTCTCGGGGGCTTGTCCACCGTGCTGGACGTGAAGGTGGTGGACTACCCGACGCATGCCGCTTCCAAGCCGGTGGCGATGATTCCCAACTGTGCTGCCACGCGTCATGCGCACTTCGTGCTGGATGGTTCAGGGCCTGCTCTACTGGAGCCGCCTTCGCTCGACAGTTGGCCGAAGGTGGGCTGGGTGCCGGGTGGCGATTCGCGCCGCGTGAATCTGGATACGCTCACCCACGACGAGGTGAAGCAGTGGAAGCCGGGCGAGACCCTGCTGCTGAACGGCAAGATGCTCACGGGGCGCGATGCGGCACACAAGCGCATCGCCGACCTCTACGCGAAGGGCGAGTCGCTGCCGGAGGGCGTGGACCTGCGCAACCGCGTTATCTACTACGTCGGCCCGGTGGACCCGGTGCGTGACGAAGTGGTGGGGCCTGCGGGCCCCACGACTGCCACCCGCATGGACAAGTTCACGGACCTCATGCTCGAGAAGACGGGGCTGCTCGCGATGGTCGGCAAGGCCGAACGCGGGCCGGCTGCCATCGAGTCCATTCGCAAGCACGAATCGGCTTATCTCATGGCGGTGGGTGGCGCAGCCTACCTCGTCTCGAAGGCCATCCGTTCGGCCCGCGTGGTGGCCTTTGCGGACCTCGGCATGGAAGCCATCTACGAGTTCGAAGTGCAGGACATGCCGGTGACGGTGGCGGTGGATGCCAAGGGTACCAGCGTGCACAACACTGGCCCGGCGGAGTGGGCAGGCAAGATCAAGACGCTGAATATCCCGGTGCGCGTGGCCTAGAGGCTAGGCGCTTTTCCGGAACATGGAGACCAGCGCCTTGCGTCCGGGGCTCGTGAGCAAGGCCAGCGGCCACGTGACCGCGCAGACCAAGCGCGCGGCCAGAACGCCGGTGGAGCGCTCGTGCGCTTCGCGGGTGGGGCTGGCCCCAAGGCCAAGCCCCAGCGCCACCACGCACAGCACGAACCCGACAAAGACCCAAGCCAGCAGCAGGAAGCGGATGACAATCATGCCTACAGGATACACCGCATGACTTGGCTGTTTCGCGCCCTGTCCCGGCTGCCTTTGCCTGCGCTTTACGCGTTCGGTCGAGGGTTGGGGTTTCTGCTGTTCAATGTCCTGAACGTGCGCGGTGGCGTGGTGAAGGACAATCTCGCCCGGTCTTTTCCGGAACGGTCCGCGGCGGAGCGGCGTGCACTCTGGCGGGCTTATCACCGGCAGGTCATGGACGTCGCCATGGAGACCATCAAGGGTTTCAGCCTGTCCCCGGAACAGTTGCGGGACCGAGTGGCGCTGCAAGGCTTCGAGCCCTTGTTCGCGGAAATCGCGGCGGGCCGTTCGCTGATGGTGGTCACCTCCCATCACTGCAACTGGGAATGGCTGCTGCTGCGTTTGACGGAAGCGCTACCGTGCCCCGTCGACGCCATCTACAAGACGCTGCAGCCGGCGGCTGTCGATGAAGCCTTCATCGCCATGCGTTCGCGCTTCGGTGGACGCATGGTGCCGGCGAAGGAAGTGTTGAAGCGCATCCTCGGACGCCGCGAGAACCCGCGCGTCATCGCCCTGGTCGCGGACCAGGTGCCGCTTTCTGCGGCCAACAAGATCTGGTTGAAGTTCCTCGGGCAGGACACGGCGTTTTTTGCTGGCCCCGAGGAGATCAGTCGTGCGCTGAAGTTGCCGGTCTATTTCCTGAAGATGGAGCGCGTTTCGCGTGGCCGCTACCGAGTAACGGCCGAGGTGCTTACCCGACCCGGCGAGGGTGGCGAAGTTCCCAAGGAAGCCACGCGGCGGTATGCCCAGCGGTTGGAAGAGCATTTGCTTGCCCACCCGGCGGACTGGTTCTGGGGCCATCGGCGGTGGAAGCTGCAAAAGCCCTTGTACGGGAAGTAGCAGGGGAGTCGCGAGCAAGCTCGCTCCCACAGGGAAGCAAAGCCCACAAGGGGTGGGGAAGTCGCGAGCAAGCTCGCTCCCACAAAGGCAACGGAAGTCGCGAGCAAGCTCGCTCCCACAGGCAAGCAGGTTCCCACTTGCAGGAGGGGGCTTGCTCCCGACTCTTTGTGGGAGGGAGCTTGCTCCCGACTCTTGGCTGAACTTGCTCCCGACTCTCAGCCGAGCTTGCTGTCCAGGTGGGCGGCCAGGGCACGGATGGTGGGGTGGTCGAACAGTTCCGTCAGGTCCACCACGCCCGGATGGTCGCGGTCGATCTCTTCGTGAATCTGGATGAGCACCAGCGAACTGGCGCCAACCTCGAACAGGTTGTCGTCGAGGCCCACTTCCTTGGGCGCCATGGCGGCGTCGACGATGTTCTTCAGGCGCTGCTCCATGGCGGTGCAGGCGAGGGCAGCGCCGGGCGCTGCCGCATCGGCTACCGCCGCCTCCCTCTGGGCGCGCAGCGTGGCGAGTTCCGCCATCTCGGCGGCGAAGGCGCCTTCCAGATATTCGTTCGCCAGCAAGCCGCGCTGGAGCTTGCCGCTGGTGGTCTTGGGAATACGCTTTACTGGCACGACGTGGGCCACTTCCAGCCCCGCATGCTCATTCACCATGCGAGCCACGGCATCGGCAGTGGCGAGGAAATCTTCCATCGAGCCGCGGTGCAACACGAACAGCGTGAGTTCGTCGGCCTCGGCATCGCCGGGGCGGCAGGCCGCAGCCACCACTTTGCCAAGCTCCAGGCCGGGCGCGCGGATGGCGATGTTCTCGAGGTCGTGCGGGTAGTAGTTCTGACCGTTGACGAAGATGATTTCCTTCGCGCGTCCGGTGATGACCACTTCGCCTTCGTGATAGAGGCCGAGGTCGCCGGTGTCGAGCCAGCCATCCGCGGTGATGACACGAGCATTCACTTCCGGAAGCTGGAAGTAGCCGGCAGTGACGTTCGGGCCGCGAATCTCCAGATGCCCGACCGTGCCGGCGGGCAGGGGCTGGCGCTGGTCGTCGGTGAAGCGCACCTCGGTGTCGGGGATGGGCGTGCCCACACCCATGAGCGCCAGTGCTTCGGGCGAAGCTGCGTCCACCACTCGCGCTGCTTCGCCGACGCCCAGCTGGTGACGGTCGAAGTGCATCACCCGATACGTGCCTTCCGCGCTGCGGAAAGTCATGGCGAGCGTCGCTTCCGCGAGGCCGTATACCGGGTACATCGACGAACGTGGCAGGCCGCTGGGCGCCATGCGATCGAGGAATTCTTCGGTGAGCTCGGGGGAGATGGGCTCGGCGCCATTGAACAGGATGCGGACGTGCTTCAGGTTCATGCCGTCCACGGGACGGTCGCCAAGTACTTTCAGGAAGTGGCGGTAACCGAAGTTCGGCGAGCAGAGCACGGTGCAGTGGTGGCGGTCCGCAAGCTGCATCCACAGCAGCGGGCGACGAATGAACAATTCCGTGGGCATGAGGTGCACGTTCATGCCGGCGGCGTACATGAAGAAGTTCATGCCGATGAGACCCATGTCGTGGGTCAGCGGCATCCAGCTGAGGGCGTTGTCCGCGCCGGTCAGGCGCGCGGCCTGCACCACGCTGCGCAGGTTCGCCACGAGATTGGCGTGCGTCAGAACGACGCCCTTCGGGTCGCTGGTGGAGCCGGAGGAGAACT
Organism: Pseudomonadota bacterium; assembly: GCA_041180705.1. GTDB lineage: Bacteria > Pseudomonadota > Gammaproteobacteria > Steroidobacterales > Steroidobacteraceae > CAIOHZ01. Next base: position 3,781 of record JBEGRA010000370.1, read on the forward strand.
GGATGAATGCGGTGTCGCCGGGCGAGGGGATGAGCAGGTCCGCGTGGCGAGCGAGGCTGACGATTTCGTCCACCAGGAACGCGCGTGCGCGCAGCGCCGCTACTGCAGTTTCTTCACCGGCCTCGCGCCCGAATGCTTCGAGGCGGTCCAGCGTCTTGCGGTCCGTGTAGAGCCAAGGGCTGCCGAGTTGGCGCGAGATGCGCAGCAGCTTGAATTTGTGTTCGTCGCTGATGCCCGTGGCCACCGGAACAGCGACGAGGCCGCCGGCGAGGCTGGCCCAGTAACCGTCGAGGAACTGTTCATTGTTGGCCAGATACAGGATGACGGAATCGCCGCGCCGTGCGCCCCGCTGTTGCAGGAGGTGGAGCAGCCCGAGAGCCCGTTCATGCAGTTCGCCGAAAGGCACTTCCCGCGAACTGTCCCCGCTCTCGTGGTGAAAAATGGAGCGGTCGAGCTTCGCGTTGTCGCGGAGGATTTCGTTCAGCGTGTTGGCGAAATGCATCATGGTTTCCTGAAGTGCACGCGGAACCGCAGTGGGCGCAGCGCCCGCAGGTTGACCGCCGCTTCGATGGGGATGTGGCCTTCGTCGAGGTATTCGAGCCGATAGCGTCGCGCCATCCGAGCCATGTGTACGGTCATCTCGTACAGCGCGAAGTTCTCGCCCACGCAGTGGCGCGGGCCGGCAGCGAAGGGGATGTAGACCCATTTTTCCCGGGCCGCTTCGGCCTCGGGCAGGAAGCGTTCAGGGCGATAAGCTTCCGGATCCGGCCAGTACGCAGGGTGGCGCTGGATGAGGTAAGGGCTGAGCATCACGTCCGTACCCGCAGGCACGAGGTAGCCGCCGAGCACGTCTTCATCGACGCTGCGCCGCGTGAGCAGCCATCCCGGCGGATACAGGCGCATGGCTTCCTTCAGCACGGCCTGCGTCCACACCAGTTGTTCGCTGGCGGCATAAGGCATGCGCCGCGGGTCGTCGATGGTGTCAACCTCCGCTTCCAGACGTTCCAACGCCTCAGGATGGGTGGCCACGAGGTACCAGGCCCAGTTCAGGGCGCTGGCGGACGTTTCGTGACCAGCCACCACCAGCGTGAGCGCCTCGTCGACCATTTCCCGGTCCGGCATGGGCCGGTCGTCCTTGTCCCGGGCGTCCATGAGCATCTGCAGGAAGTCGAAGCGTTCCCACTGGCCGGCACGCCGCGCCGCGACGAGCTCCACCACCAGCTTGGCCAGCGACCGGAACTTGTAGGCGAACAGCAGGTCGCGCGCCGAATGTTCCGTGACGACGGCGAACGGGTTGTTGCCGCCCATGCGCTCTTCGAGCCACTTCAGGTCTTCACCGAAGATGGAACGCAGGATGATGTCGAGCGTCAGCGCGCTCATTTCCGCGGTGATGTCGAAGGGGGCGCCGGAGGCGGCGGCGGCGTCCCAGCGCGTCTGTGCCTCGTCCAGCGCCGTGTCGATCACGGCAGCGTACTGTTCGACCATCTTGCGGTGGAAGGCAGGCTGGATCATGCGGCGCTGGCGCTTCCAGAAGTCGCCTTCGCTGACCATGATGCCGTTGCCGAGCAGGATCTTGACGCGGTCCAGCCCCACGCCCTTGGTGTAGTTGCGGTGATTGGTGACCAGCAGACGCTTGATGTCGTCCGGGTGGTTGCAGATCCACGTGTCCCGCTTGCGCCCGGGGGCATAAACCCGGTAGATGTCGCCCAGCGCCTGCGTGCACGCCACCAACTGCTCGAGGCTGTCTTCCGTGGAAGCCACGTCGAACTGCACGACGGCCAACGGCGGCAAGCCGGCCTGCGTGGGTTCCAGGCGCCGCGCTGGCGTTTCTTCGGCCAGATCGACCGGTTTGTCGGTGTCGGGGTTGGACATCCCGGCATTTTACCGGAACGGGGCGGCCTTCGCGGATACGCGCCTGCCGCAGACTTCCGCCCATGGGTGCGGTGGCGCACGTGAGGCTATAATGGCGGTTTAACCAAGGAAGCACGCCGTGGCCGCGCCGGAAGTCTCCGTCGTCATTCCCGTCTGCAACGAGCAGGACAATGTCGTGCCTTTGGCGCGCGAGATTGCCGTGGCCCTGGCGGGGCGGCAGTTCGAAGTGTTGTTCGTCGATGACGGAAGCACGGACGCCACCGTGGAAAAACTGCGCGGTCTGCGCGTCGAAATACCGCAACTGCGGGTGCTTCTCCATTCGCGCCGCAGTGGCCAAAGCTATGCCGTGGCTTCCGGGGTACGCGCTGCGCGCGCCGAATGGGTCGCCACCCTGGATGGCGACGGCCAGAACGACCCCGCGGATATCCCGGCGCTGGTGGCGGCGCAGCGTGCTGCCGGCGAGAAGGTCGGCTTGGTGATGGGCAATCGCGCAGCCAACCGCCAGGACAATTGGCTGCGTCGCTGGCAAAGCCGTATCGCCAACGGAGTTCGCTCCTCGCTGCTGAAGGACGATACCGCGGATTCCGGCTGCGGCATCAAGCTGCTGCATCGTCCCACCTTCCTCGAACTGCCATTCTTCAACCACATGCACCGCTTCATGCCGGCCCTGTATCGTCGTCAGGGAGCCGTGGTGTTGTCCGTGCCCGTGAATCACCGCCCGCGTCTGCAGGGCACCTCGAAGTACGGTTTGTTGAACCGCCTGTGGGTGGGTGTCGTCGATATCTTTGGCGTCATGTGGCTGCAGTCGCGCTTTGCGGCCGGCCTCGACGTCCGCGAGGAACATTGAGATGGCGTTTCTTCTGGACGCCAACCACCTCTGGTTGGGGGTAGGTTTCCTCGGCCAAGCCCTGTTTTCCGCGCGGTTCATCGTGCAGTGGATCGCCAGCGAGCGTGAAAAGCGCAGCGTCATCCCGCACCTGTTCTGGTGGTTCAGCTTGGGTGGTGGCGTTACCTTGCTGGTCTATGCCATCTATCGCGGGGACCCGGTCTTCATCCTCGGGCAGGGTGCCGGTCTCGTGGTTTACCTGCGCAACCTGTACTTCGTCTTGCGCGAGTCGAAGTCGCGGCGCGCGGAGGCTGAGGCGGCTCCTTGAGGACCGCCCGTCCGGTCTGGCGCGATCTCGTCTGGTTGCTGCTGCTGGCGGCACTGGTATTGGGGGCGGGGCTGGGTTGGCGTAACCCCTGGCCCGCCGACGAACCGCGGTTCGCTCTCATTGCCCGCGATATGGCCCACGGGGCCTCCTGGTGGGTGCCGCATATCGGCGGCGATTTGTACCAGGACAAGCCGCCGTTGTTTTTCTGGGCCATTGC
>JBEGRA010000371.1:0-7914 GCA_041180705.1 Pseudomonadota bacterium
CCTCGTAGATGTCCTGGATGGCCGCGCAGGTTTCGTCCGTGGTGATGAGCAACACCTCGTCCACCACTTGCTGCGCGATGCGGAAGGTGTGTTCACCCACGGTGCGCACGGCCACACCATCGTGGAACAAGCCGACGCGCGGTAGCGTGACGCGGCGCCCGGCGTCCAGCGACACCTTCATGCTGGCGGCATCCACCGGCTCCACGCCGATGATGCGGATGTTCGGATAAAGCTGGTGCAGGTAAGCACCGATGCCGGCGATGAGACCACCGCCACCAATCGGCACGAATACCGCATGAATTTCCGGGCCATGCTGGCGCAGCAGTTCCATGGCGATGGTGCCCTGCCCCGCGATGACTTCCGGGTCGTCGAAGGGGTGCACGAAGGTGAGCCCCTGCTCCTTCGCCAGCTGCAACGCATGCGCGTAGGCGCTGTCGTAGTCGTCGCCGTGCAGCACCACCTCGCCACCGCGCGCTTGCACAGCCTCCACCTTGATGGCGGGCGTGGTGCGCGGCATGCAGATGACGGAACGGATGCCACGCCGTGCAGCCGCGAGCGCCACGCCTTGCGCGTGGTTGCCGGCAGAGGAACAGATGACGCCGCGCGCCGCTTCTGCTTCCGACAGCCGAGCAATCTTGTTGTAGGCACCGCGGATCTTGAACGAGAAGACCGGTTGCAGGTCCTCGCGCTTGAACAGCACCTGGTTGCCGAGACGGGCCGACAGGCGCGGAGCCACTTCCAGCGGGGACTCGATAGCCACGTCGTAGACGCGGGCCTTGAGGATTCTTTCGAAGGTATCTTGCAGCATGACCCCGGCAGTTTAAGGCAAAGTGGCGGCATGAACCCGCTCTACCTCCTGACCCTCGCGCAGGCACTGGCCGCCTGCGGCAGCATGACCGTCGTCCTGCTGGGCGGCATCCTGGGGGTGAAACTCGCGCCGAGCCCGGCTTTGGCCACCCTCGCCCCGGCGCTAGGCATCGTCGGGCTGGCGGCCACCACCATTCCGGCGGCCATGGCCATGCAGCGTTGGGGCAGGCGCCCGGTCATGGTGGTGGCAGCGCTGTTCGCCAGCCTCGCGGCCTGTCTCGCGGCAGTAGGTGTGGCGCGGGAAAGCTTCCTGCTGCTGTGCCTTGGCTGCCTCGGCGTCGGCATGCACAACGCCTTCGTGCAGCAGTACCGCTTCGCCGCGACGGAATGGGTTCCCGCAGCCGAGGCCGGACGCGCCGTCTCCACCATCATGGTCGGCACGCTGGCCGCGGCGTTCCTCAGCCGCGAAGTGGCGCTGTTGTCGGAAAACGCCTGGCCGGGCCACCAGCACGCGGGCTCTTTCCTCGCTCTGGCGGGGCTGTTCCTTGGCACGGCTGCGTTGCTGCTGGCACTGCCGAGCACCAGGCCGGTCAGCGTCGTCGCGGACTCGGAGCCGGTGCGTTCGCTGCGTGAGCTTTGGGCACAACCCGCCCTGCGTCTCGCGGTGGTGGGCTCCATGACCGCGTGGGTGACCATGAGCTTCATCATGACGGCGACGCCCGTGAGCATGCACAGCGTCGACGGGCACGACTTCAAGGCCACCACCGGCGTCATCCAAGCGCACTTGCTGGGCATGTACGTGCCGGCGTTATTCAGCGCCCATGTGCTCCGCTGGCTCGGGGTGCGCGGCATGATGCTGGCGGGCTGCGCCCTGATGGCCGCCTGCATCGGCATTGCCGCCGGCAACCACCACGCAGTGCTGCACTACGGGTGGGCGCTGGTACTGCTGGGCACTGGCTGGAACTGGCTCTTCGTCGCCAGCACCACGCTGCTGACGCAGGCCTATCGCCCGGCCGAGCGCTTCAAGGTGCAGGCACTCAACGAGTTCGCCACTTTCGGGGCCCAGGCGGCATCGTCGCTGTTTTCGGCGGCAGCGCTGTTCGCGATGGGCTGGTCCCACCTGAACCTGCTCATGGCGCCGCTGCTGTGCCTGATGGTGGTGCTGGCGCTGCGCATGCCCGCCAGCCCGGCGCGCGCGACGCCGTAGATTCAGCGCGCGCTTTCGGGGAAAGCCGCCGTCTCTGCCGTCAGCCGGCTCGGTCCAGTCGCGCCCGGATTTCCGCCACGGGCTCGCCCGGTACGGCTTCCACCAAGCGCGCTACCAGCCCCTCGCGTGCCACCGCGACGCGCTTGGCCACTTCAATGCCTGCCCCAATGGCCAGCAAGTGAATGCCGCGCAGACGCAAGTCCGTGCAGAAATCGAACACGGCGGCGGCGGCGGAATCCAGCCCCGCCTCCATGCCCGCAGCCTTCACCTGTCCCAATACGGGCTTCGCCTCGCCAGCCACGGCATCCGTCCCGTCCGACTCGCCATGCCCGGGGAAATCCGGCGCATAGACGGAACGGTCCTCGCCGAGTTCACGCACCCAAGCCAAGACATCGCGACTGCTGCCGCCGGCGTCATGCAGGATGACAAGCGTCGTGCGCTCGTCGAAACCACCGCCGCCCGGAAAGGCCGTGCGCACGTGCAACTGCCCGTAGCGGCAGTCGAAATAGGCACGACGCAGGTTTGCCTTGCGGCGCTCGTCGCGAACGATGGGAGTCAGGCGTTTTCCAGATACCACTCGAAGTCCACCTCGGTAATGCGGGCGTTGAATTTTTCGCATTCCTGGCGCTTCACCGCGAGGAACAGGTCGAGAAATTCAGGAGAAAGGGCTTCACGCAGGAAGGCAGAACCGGCCGCTGCCTCCAGCGCCAGCGGCCAGTGCGTCGGCAGCTTGCTGGCCGGCTTCAAGTCGTAGCCGTTGCCGGTGACGGGTGGGCCGGGGTCGAGCCCATGCTGGAGGCCATGACGAATGCCGTCCAGCACCACGGCAATGGCAAGGTACGGGTTGGCATCCGCGCCGCAGGGCCGGTGCTCCACATGCCGGCTGGCGGGCGGCCCCGGCGGCACGCGCAGGCTGACGGAGCGGTTGTTGATGCCCCAAGAAGGCGCGATGGGCGCGTAGCTCTTCTGACGGAAGCGGCGGAAAGAATTCGCATTGGGCGCAAACACCGCCGTGCTTTCCACCATGGTGGCTTGCAAGCCGGCGATGGCTTGGCGCAGCAATGGCGTTCCCGCGGGGTCTTCGTCGGCAAAGAGATTGCGCCCCGCCGCATCCTGCAGGCTGACGTGAATATGAAAGCCGCAGCCGGCAGCGCCCGCGAAAGGCTTGGCCATGAACGAACCCACGCGCCCATGGCGCAGCGCGGTGCCTTTCACCAGCCGCTTGAACAGCACGGCTTCGTCCGCGGCCCGCAGGGCATCGGGCCGATGCTGCAAGGTGATCTCGAACTGGCCGGGGGCGTATTCGCTCATGAGCGTCTGCACGGGCAAACCCATGGCACGCGCACCGGCGTAGAGGTCATCGAACAAGGGCGCCATGCCTTCCAGCTTGCCGAGGCCGTAGGCATCGATACGCGTGGCCGGCTGCTCGCCCAGCACCGCTCGGGCCGGCCGCACGCCGTGGCCTTCACGCTCCAGCAGGTAGAACTCCAGCTCCGCCGCGACCACTGGCTTGTAACCCAAGGCTTCCAGCCGCGCCACCGCACGCGCCAGCACATGGCGCGGGTCCGCCGTGCCCGGCAAGCCGGGCCCCTCGGGGCCACCCTGAATGTCGTGCTGGGTCACCAGCACCTGTGCCGTCGGGCGCTGCAACCACGGCGCAAGACAAAGCGAGCCGGGTACGGGCCACACCATCTTGTCGGCGTCGCCCACGCTCCAAACAAGCCCGCTTTCCTCGACGTCTTCCCCGGTGATATCCAGCCCCAGGATGGAGCCAGCCACGTTGCGCCCGCGGGCGAACAAGGGCTCGAGTTCTTCGCGCGCCAGCGTCTTGCCGCGCCCCACGCCATTCACATCCGTGATGACCAGCTGCACCGCTTCCACCGCCGGATGGGCAGCAAGAAACTCGCGCACTTCCTTCAGGCGCGCGGCAGCAGCGGGCAATGCCGTTGTCGAATCGTTCATCGGCCGGGTTCCTCGGCAGCTTGGCTCTTCGGCCACGCCTGCAGTTGCAGCACCGCCTCGCGCCACAGCGCCAGCAGGCGGTCCACTGCCGCTTCGGTAGTGGCGGGCGAAGTGAGCATCATCAAGTGGAACGGCGTCACGAGCACGCCGCGATTCAACAGATACAACCGCAGCACATCACCCAGCAGCGAGCAGTGGGCCGCTTCGCTCTCGGCACCGCTGCGCGGCGGCTGCGGCGCGAAGCCCACTTCGAGGCGCATGCCGACACGTGACACGTGCCACGGCAGCGCGCAGTCGGCGATGAGTTGGTGGAAGCCCGCTTCCAACCTGGCGGCGAGCCCCTCCATGTGGGCGTAAGCCTCCGCCGTCATCACCTCGGCGAGATTCGCACGCAAAGCGGCGAGCGCCATGGGGTTCGCCGACAGTGTGGTGCCCATGCCCGAATGGCCCGGGGCCTTGGTGGCTTGCACTTGTTCGATGCCCTGACACACCGCCTCAGTGAAGCCGTAGACCGCGCAGGGGAAGCCGCCCGCTACCGCCTTGCCCGCCACGAAGAAATCCGGTTCGAGCCCGTGCACGGCGGTGTAGCCGCCAAGCCCGCTACTCAGCGTGTGCGTCTCGTCGATCGCGAGCAGCGTGCCGTGACGGCGGGTCAGCTCGCGCAGCGTCTCGTGGAAGCCCGGCGCCGGCAGCACCATGCCGCAGTTCGTCATGACGGGTTCGGCGAGCACGCAGGCATAGTCGCCCGTGGCCAGAGCCGCTTCGAGTGCAGCCACATCGTTGAAGGGCACGCAACTGCTGTGCAGCGCGAGGTCCGCAGCCTGCCCCACCAGACCGGGGCGGTTACGCACCTGTCCGTCGGCCTCCAGCCGCACCATCGCGTCTTCCACCTGCCCGTGGTAGCAGTGGTCGAACACCAGCACGCGCTGCCGCCCGGTGATGGCGCGGGCCCAGCGCAACACGCAGCGGTTCGCATCGCTGGCCGTCATGGTCACCTGCCACCACGGCAAGCCGAAGCGCGCTGCCAGCAAGGCACCGGCTTCCGGTGCCGCCGTGCTCGGCAGCATGGTGGTCAGTCCCTGCGCCACTTGCGCCTGCAGCGCCGCGACCACGGGTGCCGGCCCGTGCCCGAACATGGCGCCGGTGTCGCCCAGACAGAAGTCAACGTAGGTGTGGCCGTCCGCATCGGTGAGCGTGGCGCCCGCGGCACTGACCATGTGCAGCGGTTCGGGAGTGCCCCAGTCCTGCATCCAATGCAATGGCACGCCGCCCAGCCAGTGTTCCCGCGCCTGGTGCGCCAGCGCCAGGCTCTGCGGGTGCAAGGCACGGAAGCGCTCGCGTTCGGCGGCGAGCAGGTGCTGCAAGGCGGCCACCGGCAAACCGGCGGCCTGCCCGGTCAGCCCGGACGGTGGCGGGAGCGAGGACGGCATGGCCCGGCAAGGTTACCGAAGCCTGCCGTTGCGGTCATCGGGGATTTCAGGCCAGCAGCCTTCGCGCCCAATCTTGCGCGTTGTCCCGGAGTGAATCGGGTGAAAGCGGGCCACCGTTCATGCCAGCCACCAGCGCACCATCGCGCACGCGCTGCTCGCCGCGAACCCAGACCTGCCGAACCTGCTCGCGCCCGGCCACGTAGACCAGATGGGACACCGGGTCGAACACCGGCTGCAGAGCCGGGGCGGAAAGGTCCACGGCGATGAAATCCGCGCTCTTGCCCGGCAGCAGGGAGCCCGTCTCTGCACCCAACCCCAGCGCCGTGGCGCCACCCAATGTGGCGGCCTGCAAAGCGGCCTGAGCGGGCCATACCCCGGCATCGTTGGCCACAGCCTTCGCCAGCAGCGCCGCCAAACGCAGCTCGGCGAACAGGTCCAGACGGTTGTTGCTGGCGGCACTGTCCGTGCCCAGCCCGACATTCACGCCGGTGCGCACCAAATCGGCTGCCGGAGCAAAGCCCGAAGCGAGCTTCAGGTTCGAGGTGGGGCAGTGCGCCACATGTGCGCCGCGCCGGGACAGCAGATCGATATCCGCGGCATCGAGATGCACGGCATGCACGGCAATGAAATGCGGCCCCAGCAAGCCGAGCCGCTCCAGCCGCGCCAGCGGGCGTTCGCCCGAGGCCGCCAGTGCGTTGGTGATTTCCTCCGCTGTCTCGTGGACATGGCAATGCACCGGCAGCCCTTCGCGCTCCGCCAGTGCCGCGAGCGTGGAGAAAACCCCGTCGCTCACCGTGTAGGGCGCATGCGGCGCCAGCGCGAACTGCGCCAACGGCTCGCCGGCGAACGCTGCGCGAGTAGCGAGCCCACGGCTAAGCGCCGTCGCGGCGTCCGGCGCATAGGGCGTAGGGAAGTCGACGGCCACGATGCCGGCCACTGTACGCAGCCCCGCTTCCACCGCGGCCTGGCACACGGCCTCCGGGAAGAAATACATGTCGTTGAAGGTGGTGATGCCACCCAGCAGCATCTCGGCGCAGGCGAGCCGCGTGCCGTCGAGCACGAACGCAGCGGACAGGTGCCGCGCCTCCGCCGGCCAGATGTGCCGCTTCAGCCATTCCATGAGCGGCAAGTCGTCCGCATAGCCACGCAACAACGCCATGGCGGCATGCGTGTGCAGGTTCACGAGGCCGGGCAGCAGCACATGGCCCGGCAAGTCCACGCGGCGCGCTGCGGGAAATTGCCGCCGCGCCTCGGCCGCGGGCAGCACCGCGTGGATGCGGCCCTGGCGCACCACTACCGCGTGGTCCGCCAAGGCTCCGACCGGCTCGATGGGCACGACCCACGAGGCGGCAACGACAAGATCGGCAGCAACATCCATCGCGCATTTCCGGAAGGCAGGACCGTGGCGATTCTGCGGGTTCCTGCGGGGAACGCCAACAGGCGTCGCGGCAAGCGAAACACGCGAGAGGAAGCTGCGGATATTCGAGACAGACACCGCGGCTCACCATGGAACTGCCCGCGAACTGGCGGGTGAAGTAGACAGGATGACCCCCATGACCCTTTCCATCGCCGTGAGGCGCTCTCTCAAGACTCGGCTCGCGCCTGCCCTCGTGGCGCCGCTGCTGGGCACGTTGCTCGCCGTGGCTGCACAGCCCGCTGCAGCAGAAGAAGCGACCTCGCCATGGACACTGCGCGTACGTGCGCTGCACATCCACCCGGCCAACAAGTCCGATGCCATCCCTTCGCTGGCCGTGCCTACCGACGCCATCTCCGTGTCGAAGAAGTGGGCACCGGACATCGACATCGAGTACGCCTTCAACGACAAGCTGTCCGCCGAGCTGCTGCTGACGGTGCCGCAGAAGCACACCGTGACCGTGCAGCAGAGCGCGCTGGGTGGTCCCGTCGACATCGGCAACTTCAAGCATCTGCCACCGACGCTCACGGTGAAGTACCGCCCGCTGGGCAGCGGCACGCTGTCGCCCTACGTGGGCGTGGGCGTGAACTACACGCGCATCTGGGACGTGCGTTTGGCCATGCCCACGGTGGGAAGCCTGCGTCTGGACCAGAGCAGCTTCGGCTTGGCCTGGCAGGTGGGTGCCGACTACAAGCTTGACGACCACTGGTCCGCCTCGGTGGACCTGAAGTACGTGAAGATCGGCTCCGACATCAAGCTGGGCGCCACACGCGTTTCGCACGTCAACGTCGACCCGGTACTCGTGGCCGTGGGTGCCGGCTACCGGTTCTGATGGTCGTCGGTAGCTAGCAACTTTTTGTCGCCCCGAGGCTATTTTCGGGGCGGCAAGACATGCAATCATCGCTCGCAGGGTCGTTCCGGCCCGCGGGGGATGGCATGAACGAAAGAGCGACGGTTCCTTACGAGGAAGCGCCCCTGCGGCCCTTCCATCTGCGCGTCACCATCGCCAGTTTCGGCGGCGTTTTCAGCGATGGCGCGGGCCTCGGCATCGTCGGCATGGCGCTGAACCTCGCCACGCCCACCCTCGGCATTTC
>JBEGRA010000372.1:0-3201 GCA_041180705.1 Pseudomonadota bacterium
GAACGCCACATGCGCCACCATGCGGCGGCGCTGCACGGCTGAAGCCGGGCAGCAGCGCTGCTGAAGTTCCGCGGAATTTCAGCAGCGTGTTACCCCAGCAATTTTTCGCGCCGCCACAGGCGTACCACCACGGCGAGCAGTACTGCCGCCAGCAGTAGCGACCCACCGGCCGACAGCAGCCAATCCTGCAAGGGAATCGGTTCGTCGCGCAGCAAACGTGCGATGAGGAAGTGTTGGCTCAAGCTGGGCACTGCCATCAGTTGCAGGCTGGGCTTCAGTCCGGACATGGCGGCGAGCATGATCGGCAGTGTGGGCACCAGCAGGACGCCGGTCATCCAGCTCTGCGCTTCGCGGAAGCTGCGGGCGAACGAAGCCACCAGCGTAAGCAAGGCCGCGGCCAGTGGCACGAAAGGCAGCACGCCCAAGTAGACCTGCAGCATCACCGCGGGCCCGAGGTTGGCGTTCATGCCGACGGATTCCAGCGGTACGAAACGCAGCGACAACGTAAAGGCAGTCAGCGTCAGCAAGAGCGACAGCGCGGAAAACGCCATGGTCGCCACCAGCTTGCCGACCACCAGCGAGTCGCGGGTGACCGGAAGCGTGACCAGCGGCTCCAGCGAGCCGCGCTCGCGTTCGCCGGCCGTGGCGTCGATGGCCAGATACATGCCGCCGATGAGCGTGGAGAAGAGCAAGAAATAACTGAGCACGGCGAGCAGCGACTGGGCACGTGACGCCGGCGTCGACACATCGATTTCATCCAGCACCACCGCCTGCGTGATGGACGGATCGATGCCACGCGCGGCGAGGCGCAGTGCGGTGGTTTGGCCGGCATAGCCTTGCAGCAGACGCTCCAGGCGGTCCTGATCGCGACGGGCATCCTGGTCGGACGTGTCGACATAGAGCTTTACGCTGGCGGGCCGTGCACCACGGAATCGTTCGCCATAGTTGGCTGGCACCACAAGCACCAAGCGCGGCTTGCCGTCGCGGACGGCGGCGGGTACAGCCGCCACGTCCTTGGGCCCGGGCACTTCGCTCAAGCCCTGACCCTTCAGCCAGCGCAGCAGGTTTGGCGCGTGCTCGCCGCCCAGAACGGCGGCTTCCACCTTGCGTTCGTCTTCGCCGGCGTTCTTCTTCAGCACCGCCTGCATCGTCCCGCTGAACATCAGCGGGCCCAGCAATGGCGCAAGAACCAAAGCTGAAAGCAGCGTGCGTCGGTCGCGCAGGCTTTCGAAGATTTCCTTGCGCGCAACGATGAGCCAAGGCTTCATGGGGCATCTCCCGCCACGTCGTTGCCGAGCAAGCGGACGAACGCATCTTCGAGGCTGGCCGTGCCGGCCTGCTCGCGAAGCGCTTCCGGGGTGCCCTGCGCCACCACTTCACCGCGCGCGATGATGATGACCTCGTCGCAGAGGACCGCGACTTCCTGCATCACGTGGCTGCTGAACAGCAGGCAATGCCCTGCGGCGCGCAGACGCCGCAGCACCTCGCGCAGTGAACGGATGGCCATCACATCCAGCCCGTTGGTGGGCTCGTCGAGAATGAGATTGCGCGGGGAATGAATGAGCGCACGCGCGATACCCACTTTCACTTTTTGTCCCTGCGAAAAGCCCTGGGTCTTGCGGTCGGCGGCGTCGCCGAGTTCCAGCAAGTCGAGCAAGTCGCTGATGCGAACTTCAAGTGCAGCGCCTTTCAGGCCGTGCAGTTGTCCGTAGTAGCGAATGTTTTCGCGCGCCGTGAGGTGCGGGTACAGTCCCGCGCCATGCGGCAGCACGCCAAGTGTGCGCCGCGAAGCGAGGTTGCCGGCGCTGACGACTTCACCATCGATCAGCGCCGTGCCGCTGTCGGGCGAGAGCGCTGCATAGAGCAGCCGCAGCGTGGTGCTCTTGCCGGCGCCGTTGGGCCCCAGCAGGCCCGTGATGCGTCCGTCCGGTGCGGTGAAACTGACACCTTTCACCGCTTCCACTGCGCCGAAGCGCTTGGCCAAACCGCGCGCTTCGATCATGGGGCAGTCCCGTTGGCGTCGAGGAAGAAGGGCTGGGTGAGGTCTGCCTCCCGCAGACATTTCACGTCGAGATTCCGGGTCGTGCCAGCGTCGATGAAGTCCGCGAATACGCGCGGCGCGCAAGGCACGTTCCATTGCCCATGGCCATTGCCCTTCACCGCGACATGCAGCGCCTCGGCGAGGCCGGCCTTCGCGCGCTGCGCATAGGCGGGCGGGGTGACCGGGTCCGCAGTGCCCGACAGCAGCAGGAACGGGATGGAACTGCGCAAGGGTTCGCGCAAGTCGGCATCCAGCACCCCGCGTGGCCACACGGCGCAGGTTTCGACAAGCGCATCGAGCGTTCTTGCACCGAGGTACGTGCTGGCGATGGCTTTGCGGTCCACTTTCGCTGCGTCCAGGAAGGGCATGTCTTCGGTGCAGACCACGGCGTTGTGCATGCCGGCGGCCATCATGTCGCCGAGTTGATCGCCCACGGCAAGGGCCTGGGCCATCAACGGCGCTGGACGACCGTTTGCCGCTTCGGAGAGGAGGAAAGGCAGAAGGCTGACCGATACCGGGCTGTAACTCAGCATGCGCACGGCAACGCCGAGATGGGCAAGCGTGAACTGCTTCGTTTCGGGCTTGCCGGTGACCGGGTGGTTCGACGTGACGGTGCGCGGGTGCCGCTGCAGTTCGGCCACCAGCGCCATGAAGCGCTGCGACAGCTGCGGATAGGCCTTGTTGCAGGCCTGGTCGGCTGCGCAGCGGGCGAAGGTGTCATCCAGCACGCGTTGTGCGGCCAACGCGAGGTCCGGCCCGAGAGTGAGCCCGGGTGGGACCACACCGTCGATGATGACGGCGCGCGTGTTGGCCGGATAGCGACGGGCGTAATGCTGCGCCACGCGTGTGCCGTACGAGATGCCGTAGAGGTTGATGAGCCCGTAGCCCAGCGCCTGACGGACGGCGTCCAGATCCTGGATGGCCACTGAAGTCGTGTAGAAGCGCGGGTCGCCGGGGAGTGCAGCCAAACAAGCCTTCACGAGTGCGGCGGTCTCGGCGGCACTCGGTGGTTCCGTCATCAGGTCTTCTTCGTCGTCGTCCTCATCGCAGGTGAGGGCATTGGAGCCGCCAGTGCCGCGTTGGTCGAGCATGACGAGGTCGTGTTGCCTGTGCAGGCGGCGGAAGGCCTGCAGCAGCGGGGCGAACCCCTCGCGTGACCC
>JBEGRA010000373.1:0-2563 GCA_041180705.1 Pseudomonadota bacterium
CATCGCTGCCGGCGTCGGCGCCAGCGCGGTACACCGCCCGCCACGTACTTCGTCGAGCAACTGGTCGATGTAGCCCCACTGCGCTTCGGCAATGTCGATGAGCGAAAAGTTGCCGACCGGCCCCGTCGGCCCGTTCAACAGGAAGAAGTTCGGAAAACCCGGTACCGCCACGGCGAGGTAGGCACTGGGGCGAACGGCCCAGGCTTCGTCGAGCGTTAGACCAGCGGCGCCGACCACACGCGTCGGGCGGATGAAACGATCCGCACGAAACCCTGTCGCCAGCACCAGAACATCCAACTCGTGCAAGACGCCATCGCGCGTGCGTACGCCCGACGGTTCCACTTGCGCAATGCCTTCGCGCACTACCGTGACGCCGGGGCGCTGCACGGCTTCGTAGTACTCGCAGGAGTAAATGAGACGCTTGCAGGCTGCCCGATAGTCAGGGCGCAGTTTTTCCCGCAGCTCCGGGTCCGTCACTGCAGTTTCCAGGTATTGCAGCGCAGCCGCTTCGATCTCGGCCATGGCCGGGCTGTCGGGCTCGACGATGGCATCGTTGAAGCGCTTCACCAGACGCACATATTCCGGGTCCTTGCGAATGCCTTCGACCACTGCCGGGTTGGCACGGAAGTAGGCGCGCTCTTCATCGGTGAAGCGCCGATTGTCGATCTTCATGATCCACTGCGGCGTACGCTGGAACTGCGTTACCTGCATCTGCCCGGCCAGTGCGGAAACAATCTGGACACCGGTGGAGCCATTGCCGATGACGCCGATGGAGCGCCCGGCCAAAGGCAAATCTTCGGGCCAACGCGCGGAGTGAAAAGCTTGGCCGCGGAAGGTCTCCAGCCCCGGCAATGCCGGAAGGTGGGGGTGATGCAACACGCCACTGGCCACGATGACGACATCGAAGTCGGCCCGCGTACCGTCGGACACCTCGAGGTACCAGTGATCGTCGCGCCATTCGCAAAGTGTCACTTCCGCGTTGAACCGCGTCACGCGGTCCACGCCGTAGCGCCGCCAGACGTTTTCGAAATATTCACGAATCTCGGCGCCACCGGCCATCACCGAACTCCAATCCGGGTTCGGCGCGAACGAATAGGTGTAGGCGTGCGCCATGACATCACAAGTCAGGCCCGGATAGCGGTTCTCTCGCCAGGTACCACCTACCCGGGAGGACTTTTCGAACACCGTTACTTCAGCATCGTCGCGTTCCAGCAGGCGCTTGGCCGCGAGAATTCCGGACATGCCGGCGCCGATGATGGCGTAGCGAAGTTTCGAGCGTGCAGCACTGGCGTTCATTCAGGGATTCTCGCAAATGGCGGAGACCCCCTGAGCATAGGGGGGCGGCGCCTGGCAATCCACCGTGCATTCCGCGACGCCCCCACACGCCAGCTTTTGGGTGACAATGCACGTACCAAGTACAACGCCGACGAGGGGTCCATGACATACGCAGCCATCACGGGCTGGGGCAAGTGCCTGCCACCCGCCATCCTGACCAATGCGGACCTCGCCACGTTCCTGCCCACCGACGACGAGTGGATTACCACCCGCACCGGCATGAAAGAACGCCGCATCTCGCATGTGCCGGGTATCGAGCTGGCCATTGTCGCCGCCGAGCGCGCCATCGCGTGCGCCGGACTGACAGGCGCCGACATCGACCTCGTCATCTATGGCAGTTGCAGCAACGACGAGACTGTCCCGAATTCCGCTTCGGGCGTTCAGCAACGCATCGGCGCCAACCGTGCCGCCGCCTTCGATGTGAACACCGCTTGCACCAGCTTCATGTATGGGCTGTCGGTCGGCACTTCGATGGTACGTACGGGCGTAGCGCGCAATGTGCTCGTCATCGGCGTCGAGCTCATTTCCCAGTACATGGACTGGGACAACCGCAACGTGGCGGTGCTCTTCGGCGACGGTGCTGCCGCCGTGGTCCTGCAACCCACCGAAAATGCCGAAGGCGTGCTGGCGGAAAAGCTGCAGTGCTACGCGGACTCGCGCCAGATACTGCGTGTACGCGGCATGGGCACCATGTATGCGAACCAGGGCGTGCCATTCGGCCAGACCCGCTGGGACTTCGACGGCCAGGAAATCTTCCGCAAGGCCGTGCAGGGCATGAGCGAGGCCAGTCTGGATGTCCTGCAGCGTACCGGCACCCGCGTCGAGGACGTGTCCGTCGTGGTGCCGCACCAGGCGAACCTGCGCATCATCGAGGCCGTCGCCCGCAAGGCTGGCGTGCCCATGGACAAGGTATTCCTGACAGTGCAGAAGTACGGCAACATGTCTTCCGCCACGACGCCGGTCGCCTTGGTGGAAGCCGTGGAAGAAGGCCGTGTTCCCGCGGGTGGGCTCGTGCTCATGCCCGCCTTCGGTGGCGGCCTCACCTTGTCGTCGCACCTCATCCGCTGGGGCCAACGCACCACGCCGCTGCAGCCCTGCACGGTGGAACTGCCGCCCTGCACACGTACGGCGCTCGAGATCGTGAACGATATCCGCGCACAGAAAAAAACCGGCGAAGAAACCGTGGAGCGCTTCGCGACGCTATCGTTCGCCGAACAACGCGGCAGCT
>JBEGRA010000374.1:0-4034 GCA_041180705.1 Pseudomonadota bacterium
ACCCGAACGTCGCCAAGCTCCAGCAGTACACCATCAACCTCTACAAGGAGATCGAAGCGATCTCCGGCCAGAGCTGCGGCATGCACATCACCGGCGGCCTCATGCTGGCGGGCACGCCCGAGCGCATGGACTGGCTGAAGATGACCATCGCACGTGGCCGTTACCTGGGCATGGACCTGCAGGAACTGTCCGTGGCCGAGGCCAAGAAGCTCTATCCGCTGCTGGAAGAATCCTGCTTCCTCGGCGCGGTATTCGACCCCATCGAAGGCCACGTGGACCCGTACGGCGTGACGCACGCCTACGCCAAGTCCGCCCAGATCGGCGGTGCGGAAATCGTCCGCAACAACCGCGTGCTGGACACGAAGCAGCGCGCCGATGGCACCTGGGATGTCATCACCGAACAGGGCACCGTGCACGCCGAACACGTGGTGAACGCCGGCGGCCTGTGGGCGCGTGAAGTCGGCCGCATGGTCGGTCTGGAGCTGCCCATCCTCGCCATGGAACACCAGTACCTCATCACCGAGGACCTGCCGGAGTTCGTGGGCCAGAAGGAACAGTTCCACGTCATCGACTTCGAAGGCGAAATCTACATGCGCCAGGAGCGTGGCGGCATGCTCATCGGCACGTACGAGCGCGCCGGCGTGCCCTGGTCGACCAAGAACACCCCGTGGGACTTCGGCCAGAACCTGCTGCCGAACGACCTCGAGCGCATTGCCCCAAGCCTGGAAGTGGCGTTCGAGCACTTCCCGCGCCTCGGGGAAATGGGCATCCGCAAGGTCGTGAACGGTCCCTTCACCTTCTCGCCGGACGGCAACCCGCTCGTCGGCCCGGTGCGTGGCCTGCGCAACTATTGGGTGGCTTGCGGCGTCCTGGCCGGCTTCAGCCAGGGCGGCGGCGTGGGCTTGACGCTCGCCAACTGGATGACCGAGGGCGACCCGGGCGCCGACGTGTGGGCCATGGACGTGGCCCGCTACGGCGGCTGGGCGAACCGCCCCTACACGAACGTGAAGGTGCGCGAAAACTACTCGCGCCGCTTCCGCATCCGCTTCCCGAACGAAGAACTGCCGGCCGCGCGCCCGCTGCGCACCACGCCGGTGTACGAGCGCCTGCAGGCGGAAAACGCCGTGTTCGGCGACTACTGCGGCCTGGAACACGCGCTGTGGTTCGCGCCCAAGGGCGAACCGGCCGTCGAGGAGTTCACCTGGCGCCGCTCGAACGCGCACGCGAATGTGGCCGCTGAATGCGCCAACACCCGCGACGCCGTGAGCCTCCTCGAGATCTCCAACTACGGCAAGTTCGAAGTGACCGGCCCCGGCGCCGCCGAGTGGCTCGCCACCGTGATGGCGAACAAGGTGCCGGCCGTGGGTCGCATCACCTTGTCGCCCATGCTGAACGAGCGTGGCCGCCTCATCGGCGACTTCACCATGTGCCGCACCGCCGAGAACCACTTCTTCCTCGTGGGCACCTACGCCGCCGAAGAGTTCTACATGCGCTGGTTCGAGCAGAACATGGGCGGCTTCGCCGGCCGCGTGCTCGTGCGCCCCTGCGCCATGGAATACACCGGCCTTTCCGTGGCCGGCCCGAACAGCCGCGAGCTGCTGCAGTCGCTCACGGACACGGACCTCTCCACGCCTGCCTTCCCGTTCATGTCCTTCGCCAAGATGGACGTGGGTCTGGTGCCGGCGCTGGTGGGCCGCGTGTCGTTCACCGGCGAGCTGGGCTATGAAATGTGGGTCACGAGCGACTACCAGCGCACGCTGTACGACACCCTGATGGCGGCCGGCAAGTCGCTGGGCATCCGCCCCATCGGTGGTCGCGCCCTGAACTCCATGCGTCTGGAAAAGAGCTTCGGCAGCTGGGCCCGCGAGTTCCGCCCCATCTACGGCGCCTTCGAAGCCGGCCTGGACCGCTTCGTGGACCTGAAGCGCGGCGGCTTCGTCGGCGCGGCAGCGGCGGCGGCGGAAAAGGCCAGCGGCGGCGAGCGCAAGCTCATCGCCCTGGACGTGGCCGCCACGAACGCCGACGCCATCGGCGACGAGCCCATTTGGCACGACGGCAAGGTCATCGGCTGGGTGACGAGCGGCGGCTTCGGTCACCGCACGGGCAAGTCCATCGCACTGGGCTACGTGAACAAGGACGTGGCCGAGGCGACCACGGGCTTCGAGGTGGAGATCATCGGCGAACGGCTCACCGCCACGCGCCTCGCCGCCCCGGCGTTCGACCCGCAGGGCCTGAGGATGCGCGGCTAAAGGGCACCCGGCGCGCCAGCGTCCAAGGCGGCCACGAGGCCGCCCGGGGCCGGCACCTACGCCGCGGGCAAGGCCCCGCGGCTGCCCGCCTGCTGCCGTTCGGCAATGGGCGGGTGTCCGAACAGTTGCCGATAGCACTTGGAAAAGTGCGGCGGCGACTGGAACCCGCAGGCGGTACTGACGGCCATGATGGGCATGGCCGTCTGCAACAGCAGTTCGCGGGCGCGTTTCAGGCGCATTTCCAGGTAGTAACGCTTCGGCACCATGTTCACGTGGCGCTTGAACAGGCGTTCGATCTGCCGGCGTGAAATACCCGACTGCAGCGCCACTTCCTCGAGCGACAGCGGGTTTTCGATGTTCTGCTCCATCAGTTCCGCCACCGCCAGCAGGCCTTGGTGGGCCACGCCCACCTGTGCCCGCAGGGGCACGTATTGGCGGTCGTTGCCGTCGCGGATGCGGTCCACGATGAACTGTTCGCTCACCAGCCGCGCCAGCCGCGTCCCCAGCTTGCCCTCGATGAGGTGCAGCATGAGCTCCAGCGGGGCAATGCCGCCCGAGCAGGTGTAGCGGTTGCGGTCGATCGTGTAGAGCTGGTCCGAAATGAGCACCCGCGGGAACTGCTCGCGCAGCGCCGGCAGGTTTTCCCAGTGGATGGTGGCGCGGTAGCGGTCCAGCAGGCCGGCCTGGGCCAGCGCGTAACCACCGGTACACAGGGCACCCAGCGATACGCGGGCCTCGGCGAGGCGCTTCAGGGCGGTAATCAGCTTCGGGGTGATGGCTTCCCGCACATTCACGCCGCCGCAGACGAACACGAGGTCGCCGGGCTGGGGCGGACCGAGAGCCACCGTGGGCGCCAGCTGCAGGCCGTTGCTGGAAGGCACCGGCAATCCGTCCAGCGTGGCGATGACCCACTCGTAGACGATGGACCCGTGGAGGCGGTTGGCCATGCGCAGGGGTTCCAGCGCATTGGTCAGGGCGATCATCGAATAGTTGGGCAGCGTCAGGAAGACGAAGCGACTTTTCGGGACCGGGTCGGCGGGCTTCACGGTGGTGCTTCCTGCGCTATTTCCCGCAGTATACCCACGGATGGCGCATTCCGGTCAGGTACTGTCGCAAACAGAAGCATCGCCCGCCGCCGCCCCGTTAAACTGTCCGGCAGTCCGGATTAGGCCCAGCCGCGGAGAATCGTTTTCATGAAGAGCCATTACCGAGTCGTCGTCATCGGCGGAGGCGCCGTCGGCGTCAGCACCCTGTACCACCTCGCCAAGAAGGGTTGGTCCGACGTGGCGCTGCTGGAGCGCACCGAACTCACCGCCGGCTCCACCTGGCATGCCGCCGGCCTGCTGCCGCTGTTCAACATGAGCTACACCGTGGGCCAGCTCCACAAGTACTCGGTGGATCTGTACAAGAACCTGCCCGCCGAAACCGGTCAGGACGTCAGCTTCCACGTCACCGGCAACCTGCGTCTCGCCACCAATCGCGACCGCATGGACGAATACCTGAAGTACTGCAGCACCGCCAACACCATCGGCGTGCCGTTCCGCGTCATCACCGCCGAGGAAGTGAAGAGCTTGTGGCCGCTCGTGGAGCTGGGCAACGGCGGCGACACCTCCAACATCATCGGCGCGCTGTATCACCCGGATGACGGTCACATCGCCCCGGCAGACCTGACCATGGCGCTGCGCAAGGGCGCGCGCATGCGTGGCGCCGAAATCTACGAACAGACCGAAGTGACGAACGCCGTGCAGCTGCCTTCGGGCGAGTGGAAGCTCACCACCAGCCGCG
>JBEGRA010000375.1:0-5077 GCA_041180705.1 Pseudomonadota bacterium
CGATGGAAGACCTGGAACTGCTCTACCAGATGGGCTTGCAGCAGGCCAACTCCGCCGCCTGGCCGCACTGGTACGAAGGTAGCGAATTCCGCGCAGTGCGGGAACGCAGCGCCGCGGAACGTACGCGCTGAGTTGCCATCGCGACTGGCCGCACGTGCGGCCAGTCGTTGGCCAGTTCGCCGGCACCCCCTTGGGGGCGCGCGGATTACGCCGCGTCGTGGTGCCTCTCCACCGCGTCCGATGCGCGCGTACCGAAGTCCGGCACAAGCCCCGCGCGTTGGCGTAACGCCGTCTGGGCTTCCTTGACGATCAACTCCGGGTCGCCCAGCAGGTCCGTTTCGAACAAAGCCTCCGTTTCCGGAACCATCGCGCCGACGCGTTCCAGCACTTCCGTGAAGCGCTCGGGCTCCAGTCCGAAGACGCGTTCTGCCTGCTGTGCCACTTCACGAGTCAGGCGCGGGTCCGGCGAGGCGAGGAAGAGGTCTGCCACCGGCCCGGAAAGGGCAACGCAGCGGTTGAAGGTGTCGGCGCTGTCCAGCGCTCGGCGGTGGTCGTGCCGATGCGAGGCTGCCACGGCGTCCGCGAGGCGAGAGGGCAGGTGCCACTGCTCCAGCAGCCATGCGCCCACCGCTGCGTGGTCCATGCCGACGCGTCCTTGTTCATGGATGGCGAGTTCACGATGGCTTCGTTGCAGTTCGCCGGTGTCGGTATAGAGATCCGGCACGGCGCGGTCCAAAGCCAGCATGCCCAGGTCCTGCAACAACCCGCACAGGAACAATTCCTCGAGGGCGCTTTGGCTGGTGGCCTCGCCCAGCGCCCTGGCGGCAGAGGCCGCGAGCAAGGTGCGTCGCCAGTAATGAGGATGGTTGACCCCGTGCGGCTTTGCACCGCGCAGGGATTTGACCAGTGAAAAGCCGAGAGCCAACGTCAGGGTGGCGTTCAGCCCCAGCACCACCAGTGCCTGCCGCAGGCTGCTGCTTCTGCGGCGCTGGGCGTAAAGCGGCGAATTCGCAATCCGCAGGACTTTTGCCGAAAGCGCCGCATCGCGACTGATGGCAGTGGCGACGCAATCCATATCGCTTTGCGGTTGCCCGGCAAGACGCAGGATGTCCGACGCCACCCCGGGTGGCGTTGGAAAGTTGACGAAATGACGCAGGTGAGCGTCCAGGTCGGGCCTCATGCCAGGGCTCCACGCGAGGATGACGGAGGTTCCGGCGTACGGGGCCACCGGGTTCCACACCTTCAAAATCGGGAGGGGCGAGGAAAACTTGAGCCAGCGGACTGTGAGCCAGTCGCGGTTTCAGGGCAGGAGCGCCCCGAAAGAGGGGATTGAAGGCGCTAGCGACGCGACTTCGACTGAGCACGGCCCGGGCGCGAAGGCAGGCGCCCGGAAAGACGGCGTGCCGGCCGACTGGTGAAGCGCACGGCCTGAAACAGCAGCCAGGGCCCGAGGGCCAACCCCCAGGCCGTGAATTTCAGTTTCAGGAGGTCCAGGTAGAAGGTGCCGAGGAAACTGAAGAAACCGCTGCCCTCGTAGGCGCCGAGCGTGATACGCCCAGCGATGAAGACGCACAGCGGCAACCCCAGTAGGCCGAAACCAGCCAACAGACGGAACCAGCGCCATTCGCGGTCGCGACGGGAGCCGGCGTTCAGACGGGAGAGCCAAGTGGAGTTGCGCATGGGCGACAAGGTTACCGCAATGCCGTGCGGCATATAATCCCTGCATGAACACCCATTCCACCCTCCGCGCCGCCGTTGTCGGCGTCGGTTACCTCGGCCGTTTCCACGCCCAGAAATACGCTGCCATCGAAGGCGTGCAACTGGTGGCTGTGGCAGACCCCGGCGAGACCGCCCGTCAGAACGTGGCACGCGAGACGGGGTGCCGGGCCGAATCCGATTGGCGTTCCCTGCTGGGGCAGGTGGACCTGGTGTCCATTGCCACGCCGACGCCCTACCACCACGAGGTTGCACGCGCGTTTCTCGAAAACGGTGCCCATGTGCTGGTGGAAAAACCCATCACCACTACCGTGGCGGAGGCGAAGGACTTGATTGCGGTGGCGGCAGCGCACGGGCGCCTGCTGCAGGTGGGACATCTGGAGCGTTTCAACCCCGCCGTGCTGGCGTTGGATGGCCTGCTGACTCGCCCTCGGTTTCTTGAAAGCCATCGGCTGGCACCGTTTCGCGCGCGAGGCACGGACGTCAGCGTCGTGCTGGACCTCATGATCCACGACATTGATCTGGTGCAGCACTTGGTGGGGCAACCACTGGTGGATGTCAGTGCCGTCGGTGCCCAGGTGTTTTCGGATGACCTCGACATCGCGAACGCCCGTCTGACTTTCGCCGATGGTTGCGTGGCGAATGTTACCGCCAGTCGCGTAAGCATGAAGATGGAGCGCAAGTTGCGGCTGTTCCAGGACGACGCCTACATTTCACTGGATCTGCAGCAGAAGATTCTCACCTGTATCCGCAAGGGAGCACCGCAGGGCGCGGGGATTGCGCTGGATGCCCAGGGCCTGCCGCAGGTCAGCATCGACGAACGCAATTTCGAGCAGGGCGATGCGCTCCGGCTGGAAATCGAAGCCTTCCTCGACAGCATCCGCGAGGGTAAGCCGGCAGTCGTCAGCGGAGAGGACGGCCTGCGCGCGCTGGAGACGGCGACGCGGATTGCGGAACTGGTACGCGGCGGGACGCCGACTGCCTGATCTCCCGAGCGAACGAGGCTTGTTCGCCGGAGGCTACGGCGGTGTTGTCCAGAATGGCGAGCGCGTCGGCGGGCTTGTCGTGGTGAATGGCCGCGGCGGCCCGGCACAAGCCGTCCATGGGGTTCTCGGTGTCTTGCGCTGCGGCGAGTAGCGCGCAGTAGCGCGTGGCCAGCGTCTCGTCGCCGGCCAGCCAAGCGGTAGTGCCGGCCAGCAAGTACAAAGCCAATTGTTCGTCCACGAGACCGCCATCGGCGGCACGGCGGGGGCGATGCTGATGTTCCAGCCAGCGGGGGAGTTCCTGCAAAGCTGCTTGATACTGCTGCAGAGCAGCCTTGCGGTCGCCACGCAGCAAGGCCGCGGCGGCCAGGTCTTGCCGGGCCTCGGGGTTGTCATCCCCGATGCGGTGCCGGCCTTGGGCCTCCAACTCCTTCGCGTCACCCATCGTCCACAGCAGGACGTGCCGTTCGCGCCACGCGGATGCCTGGCCTAGCAGCGCTGCCCGATGGAAGGCATCGGCGGCCATTTTTGGCCGACCTCGTGCTTGCTCCGCTTCCCCGAGTGCGGCCCAGGCTTGCGCCTCGGCGGGAAAGTCGCGGCGTACCAAGAAAGGTCGAGTGGCCTTGTGATAGTCATTCGCGAAGCGGCGCAGTTCGGTGGCTGCGAGGTCGAGTTTGCCGGCGCGCCAAGCCTCACGTCCGTCGCGCCAGTGCTCGAGGAAGGCGAACTGACTTTCATTCAGCAGGTAGACCGCGAAAGCGCCGAGGTGCAGGAGCAGCAGAGCGCACAGGGCGGCCGCGGCGAAGCGTCGGCGCGCCTCCCGCGACATTCAGGTGTCCAGCGTGCCGGTGGCAATGGCCTGGTTGAAATGGCGGCGACACAACGACACATAACGTTCGTTGCCGCCGATTTCCACTTGGGCCCCTTCACGCTCGACTGTGCCGTCTCCACCGACACGAACCACCATGGTGGCTTTGCGCCCGCAATGGCAGATGGTTTTGAGTTCCACCAGGTTGTCTGCCCAGGCTAGCAGGGCGGCACTGCCGGGAAACAACTCACCGCGGAAATCGGTTCGCAGGCCGTAACAGAGAACGGGAATGTTCAACTCGTCGGCGACGCGGCCCAGTTGTCGCACATGGTTGCGGTCCAGAAACTGGGATTCATCCAGCAGCACGCAACCGAGTGGTGCTGCGGCGTGCTCATCCCGGATTTCCGCGAAGAGGTCGGCACCCTGTGCGAAGTGCCGGGCCTCCCCGCTGATGCCGATGCGGGAGTGCACCCGCCCACCACCACGGTCGTCCAGACGCGCGGTGTAAACGAGCGTCCGCATGCCGCGCTCGCCGTAGTTGTGGCTTGCCTGCAGCAAGGCGGTGCTCTTTCCCGCGTTCATCGTGGAGTAGTAGAAATAAAGCTTGGCCACGCTGAGTTCCGAATCAGTAGGCGATGATGCCGACGATGGCACCGGTCATGCAGGACGCGAGGGTTGCCGCGAGCAAGGCTCGCAGAGCCAAGTCGGACAAATCGCCACGGCGTTCCGGAGCCATGGCGCCGATGCCGCTGATCTGGATGCCGATGCTGGCGAAATTCGCGAACCCGCACAGGGCGTAAATGGTGATGAGGCGGCTGCGGTCCGACAGTTCGGTAGCCGGCACTTGCGCCAGGTTGAGATAGGCGATGAATTCGTTCAGCACCGTTTTCACGCCCAGCAGGCTGCCGGCGACCGTGGCTTCACTCCACGGAATACCCATCAACCAGGCCATCGGCGCGAATACCCAGCCGGCCACGCGTTCCAGCGAGAGCGGAGCTCCACCGACATCGGGGAGCATGCCCACGGCGCCGTTCACCAGCGCAACGAAGGCGATGAGGACGATGAGGATGGCGAGAATATTGAGGTAGATGTTCAAGCCGTCGGATGTGCCGCGGCTGATGGCATCCATGGTGCCTTCATAGATGCGCGGTGCCTTCCCGCCATCGAGTTCCGAAGAGGTGGTTTCGGGCAGCAGCAAGTGCGCAAAGAGAATGGAGGCCGGCACCGACATGATGGATTTGATGAGCAGGTGCGACAGGACATTCTGGAACTGCGCGCCCAGCATGGCCGCGTAGATGACCATGACCGACCCGGCGATGGTCGCCATGCCGGCAGTCATCAGGATGAGCAACTCGTAGCGGGTCATGGTGGCGATGTACGGGCGAACCAGCAGCGGAGCTTCCACCTGACCCATGAAGATGTTGGCGGTGGCGCCAAGCCCGGCGGGGCCACGCGTGCCGAGCACCCGCTCGAAGATGAACGAAATGCCCTTGACGACGAGGGGCAGGATTCGCCAGTACCAAAGGACGGCGGACAGCGCGCTCATGACGATGACGAGGGGCAGCACCTG
>JBEGRA010000376.1:0-5284 GCA_041180705.1 Pseudomonadota bacterium
TGAAGCCTTCGCGAACGAGGCGCGGCAACAAGCCGCTGTGATCCAGATGTGCGTGGCTGAGCACGACAAACGACAACTCGCCGGCTGTGAAAGGCCAGGGCGTGCGGTTGCGCTCATAGAGGCCGCGCCCTCCCTGGAAGAGCCCGCAATCGATCAGGAACTGGTCCTGCCCCACCGTGAAGTGATGACAGGAACCCGTGACCTCGCCGGCCGCGCCGCAGAACTGCAGTTTCATGGAGACCTCCTGTCGTGGTGGCAGCCGCAACGGAGCGTCATGCCTCCGGTTCACCTTCTGCGGGCGCTGCACCCGCCTCGCCATTGCCGCCGGGGCTCAGTACCCGCGTCGCGACCGCGACCGGCACCAGCGCCCACCATTTGCGACGGTACGCGAAAACCTCGGCGCCGTCCGGAGGCGTACCACGTCCTTCCACCACGACGTAGGCGCCAGGGTGGGTGCGCCCCAGCAACTGCAAGGCAGGCAAGGCACCCGGTCCCATCAACTCGGGTAGCGGGTGTTCCAGTCTGCCGATGAAACCCAGTTGCCCGTGGTAGTCGCCCCAGAAGGCAACCACGTGCTTTTGCTGCTGCAAGGCGTGCACGCGTTGCGCGATGGGCTCGAGATCGAACGTGCGCCCTGCCGCCGAATGCAGCATGACGTGCAGCACCAGCGCGACAACGGCGGCCGTGAGCAACTGCAATTGCGCCAGCGCCCGCGGCCAAGGGCGACGCAAGGCACTCGGCACGGCCAACCCCAGCAATATCACCAAGGCGCCGGGCCACCATGGCGTTTCTGCCAACCAACCTCTGTGCCAGGCGCGAAACGGCTCGCCAACCGGTGCCTGAGGCCCCAGCCCCATGGCACCCGCCAACAGCAAGCCACCGAGCGCCACGACCAGCAAGCCGATGAAGGCACCGGCACGATCATGGCGCGTACTCGGGTCGTGCAGCACCAAACCGCGCGCCAACAGCAGCGCCAGAGGCGCCATGAGCGGCAGCAGATACTGCGGCTGTTTGCCGCTCACCACACTCATGACGAGCAAGGGCAGCAATACCCAAGCCCAAAGGTAACGCCCGGCCGCATCGCGAACTCCGGCCACGGTGCCGAACGCTTGCCAGGCGCGCGGCCACAGCACCAACGGCAACCACAACAGGGGCAGGAAGAGGCCGTAGTACCAGAACGGGCGCTGGTGCGCGAAGCTGTGCACCACGCGCTGGCTGGTTTGCTTGAGCAGGATGGCCTGCGCGTAGGCCTCGCCACCCGCAGCGGCCGCCGGCAATGCCCAGGCCAGCGCCACGGCAGCGGCGGTCAGGAAGGCCAGCAGGACGGCGCCCCACCAGCGCCAGCCGCGCGCGCGCGGATCGCGGCGCCACCATGGGCCCAGAAACCACAGCGGCACCAGGAACACGAGCGCCACGGGCCCCTTCGCCAGAATGGCGAGGCCCAACCAGAAACCTGCGACCAGGGCGTGCCACCAAGGATTGGCGCTTTCGCCCATGCGCCAGCTCGCGCGCGCCGCCAGTGCCACCAGCGCGGCCAGCAGCAGGTCGAACATGATGAAGCCGCTGAACGCCACAAAGAACCCGCTGCCGGCCAGCAGCAGCGGCGAGGTGGCCGCCACCTTCGGCTGCGATGGCCACAAGCGCAGCCCCAGGTCCCGTACCGCCCAGAGCAGCACGCCCGCCGCCAACGCGGGGACCAGGCGCGGCCACCAAGCGTTCACGCCGAAGAGCTTCCAGCCCGCCTGAATGAGCCAGAACAACAACGGCGGCTTGTGGCTGTAGGGTTCGCCATTCAGGTGCGGCACCAGGAAATCGCCACGCAGCCACATTTCCCAGGCAACCGAGAGATAACGGGTTTCGTCGATGGGCAGCGGAAAGCGCGTCAGGGCGGCGAGCACCGCCAAGGCAGCGATGACCCACCAAGCCTGCCCGGGAAAACCGGCAGCCGGTGTGGTCTGTGGCATGAATCGGGCCATCTGCTCCCCCCTGATTGCAGGGGCTAAGGTAACCTGCCCGGGCGGGCAAGACCACCGCCGCACTTCCCGATGGCGGCCGCTCCCCGAGGCAACTGGCCTCCCTTGAACCTTTTGCCGCCGCCCCCATCCAACCGGCAGCCGGGGCCGGTTTGTGGCCTGGCGTACCAATCCACCACGCCCCTCCCGGGGAAGGAATCCACGACGATGCGCCTCCTGCTGCTGCTCGCCACCAACTTCGCCGTCATGCTGCTGGCCAGCGTCACGCTGAATATCCTCGGCGTTGGCCCCATGCTGTCAGCCAATGGTCTGAACCTCACCTCGCTCATCATTTTCGGCGGCATCGTCGGCTTCGGCGGCGCCTTCTTCTCGCTGGCCATTTCCAAGTGGCAGGCCAAGAAGTTCATGGGCGTGCAGGTCATCGACCGTCCCCGTACCGAAGAAGAGGCCTGGTTGGTCTCCACGGTACAGCGGCAGGCAAAGGCCGCCGGCATCGGCATGCCCGAAGTGGGCATCTTCGAAGCTCCCGAACCGAACGCCTTCGCCACGGGTGCCAAGCGCGACGCGGCGCTCGTTGCCGTCAGCACCGGCCTCCTGCGCCGCATGCGGCGCGACGAAGTCGAAGCCGTACTGGGCCATGAAGTCAGCCACGTCGCCAATGGCGACATGGTCACGCAAACGCTGCTCATGGGCGTCATGAACACCTTCGTGTTCGTGTTCTCCCGCATCATCGGTTCGGTGGTGGACAGCTTGCTGCGTGGCAACCGCGACCGAGACAGCGGCCCTGGCATCGGCTTTTTCATCGGCAGCCTGGTCGCGCAAATCGTCCTTGGTCTGCTCGCGAACATGATCGTCATGTGGTTCTCGCGCCAGCGCGAGTTCCGCGCGGATGCCGGTGGTGCCAAACTCGCCTCGCGGCAGTCCATGATCGGCGCGCTTGAAGCGCTGCAGCGCGCCAGCGCTCCGCAGATGCCCGAGCAGATTGCGGCCTTCGGCATTTCCGCTTCGAAGGCCAGCGGCCTGCGCGCGCTGTTCCTGACACACCCGCCGTTGGAAGACCGCATCGCCGCCCTGCGCGCGCAAGGATGACGGTTCGCCATCTCGTTCTGGTCCTCGGCGACCAACTGAACCCGGACGCCGGGTCCTTCGATGGCTTCGATGCCACGCAGGACGCGGTTTGGATGGCAGAAGTCCGCCGGGAATCCGTGCACGTGCCTTCCAGCCGCGTGCGCACGGCGTTGTTCCTGTCCGCCATGCGGCACTTCCGGGATGCACAGCGTGCTCTCGGTCGCACCGTCCACTACCGCGAACTGCCGAGCGGTGGCACGCAAGAGTCTCTGGGCACGGCGCTGGCGGCAGACCTCGAAGCTTTACGCCCCGACGGCGTCGTTCTGGTGCAGCCCGGTGACTACCGCGTGCTGCAGGAACTCCGCGCAGCTTGTGGCAGCACGCCACTCGATGTGCGCGAGGACAGACACTTCCTATGCTCTCTGCCCGATTTCGCTGCCTGGGCCGCACCGCGCAAGGAACTGCGCATGGAGTACTTCTACCGCTGGATGCGTCGCCGCACGAACGTACTCATGGAGGGCGACCAGCCGGCAGGTGGCGAATGGAACTACGACAGCGACAACCGCGCCGCCTTCGGCAAGCAAGGCCCCGGCCTGCTGCCCGCGCCACGCCAGTTCGCACCGGACGCCATCACCCGTGACGTCATCGCTCTCGTGGACCGCGAGTTCCCGAAGCACGTAGGCAACCTCGCCAACTTCGACTGGCCCGTCACGCCGCAGGAGGCCGAAGCCGCCCTGCAGGACTTCATCGACCACCGCCTCGCCGCCTTCGGCCCCTACCAGGATGCCTTGTGGCCCGGCGAGCCGTGGCTTTACCACTCCCGGTTGGCCGCCGCGCTGAACCTGAAATTGCTCGCGCCGCACCGAGTCATCGCCGCCGCAGAACAAGCCTGGCGCGAACACCGCCTGCCCATCGCCTCCGTGGAAGGCTTCATCCGGCAAGTTCTTGGCTGGCGCGAATATGTGCGCGGCATCTATTGGCTGAAGATGCCGGACTATCTGGAGCGCAACGCCCTTGGGGCCACGCAAGCGCTGCCTGCCGCCTTCTGGACCGGCGACACCGACATGGCTTGCCTGCGCGATGCCCTGCAACAAACGCTGGAATATGGCTACGCCCACCATATCCAGCGCCTCATGGTCACGGGCCTGTACGCCCTGCTACTCGGCGTGGACCCGAAGGCCCTCCACGAGTGGTACCTCGCGGTATACGTCGATGCCGTGGAATGGGTGGAACTGCCGAACACGCTGGGCATGAGCCAGTTCGCCGATGGCGGCCTGCTGGGCTCCAAGCCGTACATCGCCAGCGGCAAGTACCTGCAGAAGATGGGGCCTTACTGCAACGGCTGCCGCTACCGGCCCGATGAAGCCACGGGCGAGCGGGCCTGCCCGTACACCACCCTCTACTGGGACTTTCTCGACCGCCACGAACAGCGCTTCAAGGACCACCCGCGGCTGGCGCTGCAGGTGCGCAACGTGGCACGCCTCTCGCCCGAACGCCGCACCGCCATCCGCGAACAGGCTGCGGCCTACCGCGCCAGCCTGCCACCGGGAGCCGTTTGGAAATAAGCGCATCCGCCACGGCGCATTGCACGAAACTACCCCCATGAGCACTGCCATCGTCTGGTTCCGCCGGGACCTCCGCCTCGCCGACCACCCCGCCCTCACGGCTGCCGCGGCCAACCACCAGCACGTGGTGCCTGTCTACATTCATGCCCCCGACGAAGAAGCGCCCTGGGCTCCGGGTGGTGCCAGTCTTTGGTGGCTGCACCACTCCCTCACAGCGCTCCAGAACAGCCTCGCGTCGCTGGGCCTGCCACTCGTGGTGCGCCGCGGCGAGAGCCTCGCCACGCTTCGCCAGCTCGCCCGCGAAACCGGTGCCAGCGCCGTGTATTGGAGCCGCCTGTACGAGCCGAAACTCATCGAGCGCGATGCACGAATCAAAGCCGCGCTCCGTGAAGATGGCCTGACGGCGGAAAGCAGCAATGCCGCGCTGTTGTTCGAGCCCTGGCAGACGCAGACCGGCAGTGGCGACCCGTACCGCGTATTCACGCCGTTCTGGAAAAACTGCGCAGCCCGTCTGGACCTTCAGCCCGCGCCGTTGCCGGTACCCACGAAACTGCGTGCGCCGTCCAAGA
This sequence comes from Pseudomonadota bacterium, assembly GCA_041180705.1. Lineage (GTDB taxonomy): Bacteria > Pseudomonadota > Gammaproteobacteria > Steroidobacterales > Steroidobacteraceae > CAIOHZ01. Next base: position 5,176 of record JBEGRA010000376.1, read on the forward strand.
CGCCTGCGGGCGTAGCCATCGCCGCGCTCGACCTGCTGCCGAAAATCCCCTGGGCGGGTGGCTTGGCGGAACACTGGACGCCCGGCGAAGCGGGTGCCTTGGACCGGTT